>CAMAHO010000001.1 GCA_945834545.1 uncultured Lachnospiraceae bacterium
AGGCACACAAATCCGAGATGGGAGTTAAAAATAAAATAATCCTTAATTTCTTTTTTATATTTTTTAAAGGAATTAGACACACTTTAGACACAATTAATGGGTAGTATATGTACAAGATAGTTGATGATTTCACTATCTCCCCCCCTCATAAGAAATCACGAGAATGCCACACCGAAAGGTGTGGCATTCTTGTTTTTCAGGATTCTTTTCGTGATAAGGAGTACTCGCATCCTGGGGATATGCAATTATTTCATTGTAACAGTTATCAATTTAGGGTACAATAAAAGCGCACTTCACGATATTGGAAAGCTGATGATACCGGACAGTATTCTTATGAAACCGGGGAAGCTTACCAACGAAGAATTTGAAGTCATTAAGTCACATTCCATCTATGGCTTTGATGTGTTGGAGGCTGTAGGGGATGTGTGGGGTGAGGAGTATACCAGGATAGCCAGAGAGATTACCGGGTGGCATCACGAAAAATATGATGGAAAAGGATATCCGGACGGTTTGGTGGGAGAGAATATCCCGATTTCAGCGCAAATTGTATCCCTGGCGGATTGCTATGATTCATTGACTACGGACAGGGTGTTCCGTGAGGCGTATTCCTTGGAGGAAGCCTATCATATGATTCGAAAGGGGAACTGCGGTGTCTTTTCCCCTAAGCTTTTAAGAGTTTTTGAGAAGGCAAAGGAGGAATTTGAAAAGGTAGTTACTGAACTTAAGGATGGGGAATAAGGTCTTTCCTTCGGAAAACTCCGTACTATTTATGAAAAAAGGCTATACTACTTTCATAAAATGAGATATATTGATAAGGTATGGAGGAGAACGATATGAGATTAGAGACGCTGTTGCAGGAAATAGAATATGAATGTGTTCAGGGGAGCCTGGACAAGGAAATCAGAGCGTTGGTGTATGACTCCAGAAAGGTGCAGCAGGGCTCTGTTTTTGTGTGCATAAGAGGGATGAACTATGATGGACACGACTATGTGAAGGAAGTGGTATCCAAGGGTGCGGTTGCAGTCGTGGTGGAACGTGAGATTGAAAAAATGCCGGAAACAGTCACTGTGATACAGGTACGGGATACGCGATATGCCCTTGCTTTTTTATCTGCATCCTGGTTTTCTCATCCCGCAGACAAGTTGAAAATTATTGGAATAACGGGTACTAAGGGGAAAACCACTACTACATACATGGTGAAGTCTATTTTAGAAGCCGCCGGCAGAAAAGTGGGTTTGATAGGAACCATAGAGAGCATTATTGGAGAAAGCCATAAACCCAGTGCTAACACGACACCGGAATCTTACATCCTTCAGGAAACCTTTAAGGACATGGTAGAGGCAGGATTGGATACCGTGGTAATGGAGGTATCCTCACAAGCCCTAAAGCTCCACAGAACACAGGGCTTTGTGTTTGATTACGGAATTTTTACAAACCTGGAGCCGGATCATATTGGTCCGGGGGAACACGAGAGCTTTGAGGAATATGCTGCCTGCAAGGGACTTTTGTTTAAACAGTGCAGGGTTGGCATTATTAATGGGGATGATACACATGCACAAGCGATTTTAGCCGGACATACCTGCAAGGTGATTACCTATGGTCTAAAGGAAGGGAATGACCTGCAGGCCACGGCACTTTCCCTGTCCCACAGACCGGGAGCCTTAGGGGTATGCTTTGAGACGAAGGGATTGTTGCAGTCTTCCATAGAGGTATCCAGCCCGGGACAGTTCAGTGTGTATAATGCCCTTACTGCAATTGCAATTTGCCTGCAGTTTGGCGTTCCCAAGGAGGCAATTCAAAAAGCTCTTCTGGAGGTCAAGGTCAAAGGGCGAATTGAGATGGTAAAAGTGTCTGAGGACTTTACTTTTTTGATTGATTATGCCCACAATGCCATGGCGCTCAAAAGCTTGCTTGTGACACTTCGGGAGTATCAGCCCCATCGCTTAATCTGCCTTTTTGGCTGTGGGGGGAATCGTTCCAAAATTCGTCGTTATGAGATGGGGGAGGTCAGCGGAACCCTTGCAGATTTGACAATCATAACCTCGGATAACCCCAGATTTGAGGAACCTATGGACATTATAGAGGATATCAAAACCGGCATCCGTAAAACAGAGGGCAAGTATTTGGCTATTTGTGATAGAAAGGAAGCCATTCGGTATGCGATTTCCCATGGCGAGAAGGGAGATATCATCGTTTTAGCAGGCAAAGGGCACGAAGACTATCAGGAAATCAAAGGGGTGAAGTACCCTATGGACGAAAGGGAATTAATCAGACAGATTTTGGCGGGAGAATAGTAAAGGAACAGAAGGATGTACGCAGATATTATTATTTCCATCTCTCATGAGAAACTTGACAGAAGCTTTCAGTATCGGGTGCCGGCCTCGTTGGAATCCAAAATCGAGGTTGGAAGCTGCGTCAGAATACCCTTTGGACGGGGCAACAAGGAAATCACCGGCTATTGCATCGGGTTGTCTGAGACGGCCAACTTTCCCGAGTCTCAGTTAAAGGATATTCTGGGTTTGGAAAAGAAGTCAGCCCTGGTAGAAGAAAAGCTGCTTTCTCTTGCGGGGTGGATTAAGAAATATTATGGTTCCACTATGATACAGGCGCTAAAGACGGTACTGCCGGCAAAGGAAACCATTGCAAAACAGGTAAAAAGAACAGTCCATCTGGCTGCAGAGGAAGAAAAAGCAAGAGCCTGTCTATATGAATACAGAAGGAAAAAACAAAGTGCGAAGGAAAGACTTCTCACAGAATTAATAGAGGAAAAGGAACTTCCCGGAGAACTGGTATCAGGAAAGCTGCACATTTCAGCGGCTACCCTGGAGAGCCTGGAAAAGGAAGGGCTGATTCGCATCACCACCGAGAATACCTATAGAGACCCGGTAAAGCAGGAGGCGCTTTCAGAAGAAAGGCTCTTCTTAAGTGAGGAGCAGAGCAGGGCAGTAAATCAGGTGATAGAGGATTTCGATAAGGGATGTCCTCAAACCTACCTGGTACACGGCATCACCGGTAGCGGGAAGACGCAAGTATATATCTCCTTGATCGAGGAAATGATACGAAGAGGTCGTCAGGCTATCGTCTTGATTCCTGAAATAGCCCTGACCTATCAGACCTTGATGCGTTTTTATAAACGATTTCCCGGCAGGGTAAGTGTGATGAACTCCACCTTGTCCAAAGGGGAAAAATATGACCAGTGTGAAAGGGCAAAAAACGGGGATATCGATGTGATTATCGGTCCAAGATCAGCCCTTTTTACCCCCTTTCCCAATCTTGGCTTGATTATTTTGGATGAGGAACACGAGAGCAGCTACAAAAGTGAAACCACTCCCAAATATCACGCCAGGGAGACGGCTATAAGGCTGGCTGCCATGCATGGGGCAAGCGTCGTTTTAGGCTCTGCCACACCCTCCATAGGCAGCTATTATCAGGCAAAGAGGGGGAAGTTTAAGCTGCTAACGCTTACCAAGAGGTTGACCGGGGGGGAGCTCCCTACAGTCTATATTACAGATATGCGGGAGGAACTTCGAAACGGCAACCGCAGTGTCTATTCCTTAAAGCTGCAGGAATTGATGGCGGATCGTCTGCAAAAGGGCCAGCAGATTATGCTGTTTCTTAACCGCAGAGGGCTGGCGGGATTTGTCAGCTGCAGGAGCTGTGGAGAGGTTATGAAATGCCCACACTGCAGTGTAGCCCTGTCGGAGCATAGAGGGAAACGGCTGCTATGTCATTACTGTGGATACGAGACGGCGAAGCCGGATGTATGCCCAAAGTGTGGCTCCAAGTATTTTATGGGACTAAAGGCCGGGACTCAGCAGCTGGAGGACAGTTTGAAAAAGCTGTTTCCTCAAGTGAAAACTCTTCGCATGGACAAGGACACCACCAAGACAAAGGAGAGCTATGAGCAGATTTTGGAAGCTTTTGCCAGACATGAAGCAGATGTTTTGATTGGAACCCAGATGATTGTCAAGGGACACGATTTTCCCAATGTGACCTTGGTAGGGGTGGTAATGGCTGATTTATCACTTGGGCAAAGTGATTTCAGGGCAGGGGAGAGAACCTTTCAATTAGTCACCCAAGCGGTGGGGCGAGCCGGTAGGGGAACCTTGCCGGGGGAAGCCGTGATACAGACCTATCAACCGGATAACTATGCCATTACCTTTGCTGCTGCCCAGGATTATGAGGGCTTCTACGAAGAAGAGCTGGTGTATCGCCAATTAGGGGGATATCCTCCGGTTGAGCATATGCTGGCGGTACAGATTTTTTCCCCAGACAGGGAACTGGGGGAGGGACTTGCACAGGACTTGGCGGCTATGGTAAAATCCCTTACGCAACAGCACGAGACACTGAGTAACGTATTTCTTCTAGGGCCTGCCCCGGGGAGTATAGAAAAGGTGAATGATGTCTATCGCTTTGCCTTTTATCTAAAGGCAAAGGAGTATGGAAAGCTGGTGGCAATCAAAGATTGTATCGAGCAAAGCAGAAGGGATAAGGAGTCCGGAAGGGTTAGTATCCAGTATGATTTTGATCCCTTAAACACGCTTTGACGGCATAAAAACAGATAGAAAAGAGGAAGAAACATGGCAATACGTAATATTCGTGAAATTGGTGATGAAATATTAAATAAGAGCTGTAAGGAAATTACACAGATGACGCCCAGAACATTGGATTTGATCGAGGATATGCTGGAGACTATGTATGCAGCAAACGGTGTAGGACTGGCTGCACCTCAGGTAGGAATCCTAAAGAGGATTGTGGTAATTGATGTGACCGGGGATGAGCCATATGTTCTGATTAATCCAAAGATTGTGGAACAAAGCGGAGAGCAGACCGGCCAAGAGGGCTGCCTTAGCGTACCGGGAAAAAGCGGGACTGTGACCAGACCCAATTATGTCAAGGTGGTGGCACAGGATGTAGACCTAAAGACCTTTGAACTGGAGGGTACAGAGCTTCTGGCCAGAGCAATCTGTCATGAATTAGATCACCTGGATGGACATTTGTATGTGGAAAAGGTAGAAGGGGAGCTTCATACCGTTATGCCAAACGAGGGAGAGGAAGAATAAGATGAATATCGTTTTTATGGGCACGCCGGATTTTGCTGTGTCCGCCTTGGAGGCGCTGTTAAAAGCCGGACATAACATAAAGCTGGTTGTAACCCAGCCGGATAAACCAAAGGGAAGGAGCGGAGCATTGGCTTTTCCGCCGGTAAAGGAATGTGCCTTAAAGCACGGCTTACCGGTGTTTCAGCCGGTTCGTATTAAAACTGCGGAAAATGTGGAATATTTAAGGCAGTATGAAGCAGATGTGTATGTGGTAGCTGCCTTTGGGCAGATTTTGTCTCAGGAAATACTGGATATGCCCAGACTTGGCTGCATCAATATCCATGCTTCTCTTCTGCCGAAATATCGTGGCTCTTCCCCCATCCAAAGGGCCATTCTGGATGGAGAAGAAAAAACCGGTGTCACCATTATGCAGATGGATATTGGGGTAGATACCGGTGATATGCTGTACAAGAAGGAATATGTGATAAAGCCTACAGATACCTTTGAGTCCCTGCATGATGAACTGGCAGTGCTTGGAGGGCAGGCGATAGTGGAAGCCCTTGCTTTGCTTAAGGAGGGCAAATTGATTCCGGAGAAACAAAGAGATGAGGATTCCTGCAAGGCACCTATGATCTCAAAGGAAATGGGGCTTTTAAATTTCTGCGATTCCGCTGCAAAGCTGGACAGGCAAATTAGGGGCTTGAATCCCTGGCCCAGCGCCTTTACCAAATATCAGGGAAAAACCTTGAAGATCTGGAGAGCCGTTCCTGTGGAAGGGACAGGGGAACCGGGAGAAATCTTGCTGGTGGAGAAGGATTCCTTTGTGGTGGCCTGCGGTGAGAATGCACTTTGCATTTATGAGCTTCAGTTAGAAGGGAAAAAGAGGATGAACTCTCACGATTTTCTCTTAGGGCAAAAGGTCCGGCCGGGAGAACGGTTAGGGTAGAAATAGCGCGATAGTATTTATACTTATAGAAATTAGCCTTTTATGTAAGGAGAAGGAGAGCTGGTTTGGAGAATGTACGAGAGCTGATATTGGATATCCTGTTGACTCTGGAGAGGGAGGGCGGTTACTCCAATCAGTTGATTCGGGATGTGCTGGATAAATATGACTATTTGGAGCGAACGAAAAAGGCTTTTATCAAGAGGGTGTGCGAGGGTACGATTGAGCGCAGGATAGAGCTGGATGATAAGCTGAATCAGATTTCCTCCACACCGGTTTCCAAGATGAAACCCTTCATTCGCTGTCTTTTAAGAATGAGCCTTTATCAGATCTTATATATGGATCAGGTGCCGGACAGCGCTGTTTGCAATGAGGCTGTAAAGCTGGCTGTTAAGCGGAAGTTTGGTAATTTGAAGGGTTATGTAAACGGTGTGCTACGAACTGCCGTCAAAAAGAAGGACAGCTTTACTCTGCCCGATAAGGAGAATCGGGAGGCGTATCTGTCGGTGAAGTATTCTATGCCCAGTCAGGTGCTGGCACTCTTAAAGCAGGCCTATGGCTGGGAGCTTACAGAGGAGATTTTGGAGGCACTCTTAGCTGTCCATCCGGTTTGCGTCCGCTTACCTCTGGGGATGAAAAAAGAGGACAGGGACGCGGTAGTGCGGGAAATGGAAAAGACCGGAGGGCGTTGCCTATGGACCACCTACCGAGAGAACCAGTTTTTCCTGGAAAACGCAGACAATCTATCCAGGCTGCAAAGCTTTACCCAGGGAAAGTGTACTGTGCAGGATGTGAGCTCTGCCCTGGCGGTGGATGCGGCAGGAGTGAAACAGGGAGATATTGTGATTGATGCCTGTAGTGCTCCCGGCGGAAAAGCTGTGATGGCAGCGGAATATGCCGGAGAAAGAGGGCAAGTGTACGCCTTTGATATTTCTGAGGGGAAATGTGGTCGTATTGAAGAGAATGCCAAACGAATGCACTTAGACACCATTTCAGTTGGGATAAACGATGCCAGGACACCCAGAAAGGAGCTTTTTGGAAAGGCGGATGTTCTTCTGTTGGATGTACCCTGCTCCGGCTTAGGAATTATGGGGAAAAAGAGGGATATCAAATATCACTTCGAACCGGAGAATCTGCCTAAGCTGTATGGCTTACAAAGGGACATTGTGGAAAAAAGCTTAGCTTATTTAAAGCCCGGAGGAACTCTTTTATACAGCACTTGTACGCTTAACCCCGCAGAAAATCAGGAGATGGTAGAGTGGATTCTTACTTTGCCGGGAATGGAGCAGGTGTCTATCCGGGACAGTGTGCCGGACAGACTTTGGCTGGAGAGAAGTAAGGTGATTGAGAAGCTTGAGGCAGTTGGCGCAGCAGCTCTAAGGGACAATAGTGTGCTTTGTCTTCCGGGAGTGATGGAAATGGATGGATTTTTCTTTGCAAAATTTAGAAAGCGCAAGGGAGAGGAAGGATGAAAGACATCAAATCAATGACCCTTGAGGAATTGACGGAGGAAGTGCAAGACCTTGGGGAGAAAGCCTTTCGGGGAACACAGCTTTATGAATGGATGCATAAAAAACTGGCAGTAGACTTTGGGGAGATGACCAATCTTTCAGAAAAGCTAAGGAGCAGACTGTCAGAAGAATATGAATATACCACTCTTTCTGTAGTGACTACCAGGGAGTCAGAAAAGAAGGACACCAGGAAGTTCCTGTTTGAACTGGCAGATGGGAACCGGATTGAGAGTGTATGGATGAAGTACCATCACGGCAACAGTGTGTGCATTTCATCCCAGGTGGGGTGCCGTATGGGATGTCGTTTCTGCGCGTCCACTTTGGATGGCCTGGAGCGGAATCTGACGGCATCAGAGATGCTGGAACAAATCTATGCAATTACACGACTGACCGGCGAGAGAGTTTCCAATGTAGTAGTCATGGGAACGGGGGAGCCACTTGACAATTTTGAGAATTTGATACGATTTATAGCACTGCTAACCAGTGAGAAGGGACTTCATATAAGTGCCAGAAATATCACTGTCTCCACCTGCGGAATAGTTCCTCAGATGAAACGGCTGGCAGAGGAAAAACTACAGATTACATTGGCACTGAGTTTGCATGCCACCACGGATGAGAAAAGAAAGAAATTAATGCCTATAGCCAATGCTTATTCCATAAACGAGCTTATGGATGCCTGCAAGTATTATTTTGAACAGACAGGGCGCCGAATCAGCTTTGAGTATAGCTTGGTAGGAGGTGTCAATGACACAGATGAAGATGCAAGTCAACTTATTGTACTCGCACGGTCAGTGGGAGCACATGTCAATTTGATTCCCGTTAACCCTATTGAAGAAAGGGATTATGTGCAATCCGGAGCAAAGAGAGTAAGGAGCTTTTTGCAGAAGTTGGAAAAAGGACATATCAATGCCACGGTGAGGAGAGAGATGGGAAGGGATATTGACGGCGCCTGCGGACAGCTGCGCAGGAGGATGAAAGGCGAATAGTTTGCTTTTTTGTGTGGGTCGTGATAAAATCAGATGGATTATGGAGAGGTGTTTCCTAATTAGGAGGATAGGCTGTCATGACAGTATTTTCATTGTCCGATGTGGGACAAAAGAGGACAATAAATCAGGATTTTATCTATACTAGTATTACTTCTATAGGTCTTCTGCCGAATCTTTTTCTGGTGGCAGACGGGATGGGGGGCCATAAAGCGGGTGATTTTGCTTCGCGAAAGACCGTTGAGATTATGGTAGAGGAAATCGAAGGCAACAGCAAGGAGAGTCCAGTTGTAGTCTTACGGGAAGCCATCGAAAAAGCAAATGATGCAATTTACCGGTTGGCAAGCCAAGATGAGGATATGGAAGGCATGGGGACGACTCTGGTCGCAGCTTCTTTAATCGGAGATCGTCTGCAGGTAGCAAATGTTGGAGACAGCAGACTTTACGTCATAGGGGAGGAAATAACGCAGATAACGGTGGATCATTCTCTGGTGGAGGAGATGGTTCGGGTTGGAACAATAGATAAAGAGATGGCAAAGAGCCATCCCAGAAAAAACATCATTACAAGAGCAGTAGGTGTTATGCCTACGATACAGCCGGATTTCTTTACGGTTACCATTAAGAAGGGTGAGCAAGTATTGCTCTGTACAGATGGACTCACAAACATGCTGGAGGATGAAGAGATTTCCAAGATTGTGAAATCCAGGGGGACAGTAGAAGAGAAGGTAAAGACTTTGGTAGCAGAGGCAAACAGACGCGGAGGAAAGGATAATATATCCGTAGTTTTGCTGGATCCCGCATTTTAACAGAATGGAGAGAGAATATGATTAAGTTAGGTATGATGATAGGCGACCGATACGAAATCTTGGAAAAGATAGGTACCGGTGGTATGTCAGATGTATATAAAGCAAAATGTCACAAGTTAAACCGTTATGTAGCTGTCAAAGTGTTGAAACAGGAGTTCTCAGAAAATGCCAATTTTGTTTCCAAGTTTAAAAGTGAGGCTCAGGCAGCAGCCGGTTTGATGCATCCCAATATTGTGAATGTCTATGATGTAGGAGAAGAAAATGGTATTTACTACATCGTCATGGAATTGGTAGAAGGCATTACCCTGAAAAATTACATTGAAAAAAAGGCAAGACTGAACTACAAGGAGGCAGTCAGCATTGCAATACAGGTGAGTCTGGGTATTCAGGCGGCTCACAACAATCATATCATCCATAGAGATATCAAACCACAAAATATTATTATTTCCCATGAGGGTAAGGTCAAGGTAGCAGACTTTGGCATTGCAAAGGCAGCCACCAGCAATACCATTACCTCAAATGTTATGGGATCCGTGCATTATGCTTCTCCGGAGCAGGCCAGAGGTGGATACAGTGATGAGAAAAGTGATATCTATTCCCTGGGCATCACCTTGTTTGAGATGCTCACCGGCAGAGTTCCCTTCAATGGGGATACTACCGTAGCCATAGCCATCAAGCAGATTCAGGAGCCAATGCCCTCTCCAAGAGAGTTTGTACCGGAGATTCCGCAGTGTGTGGAGGATATCGTTTTAAAATGCTGTCAGAAATCCCCGGACAGAAGATATCGGTCAGTAGGTGAATTGTTGGCTGATTTAAAGCATTCTCTGGTGCATCCTGAGGATGATTTTGTAGTATGTGAGGATCCGGATGCAGAGGGCGCTACCAGAAATATCACAAAGGAAGATATGGAGCAGCTGAATAAAATCAGGCTAAAGGATGAGGTTCTGCCTTCAGAAGAGGGGGGAGAGTATGATGAGGGCTATGAAGAGGAAAGAGGCTCTAAGATGGAGAAGATTTCTACAATATTAGCAGTTACTGCCGGAATAGGAATCTTCATTATTCTCTTTATATTAGCTATAGGACTGATAAAAAATCTTTCTGATAAAGCGCAGACAGAGCCGGATTCACCGATTCAGGTTGAGGATATTGATACGGTTGAATATGTGACTATGCCAAGTGTTACAGGGTTAAAGGAAGTAGATGCCAGAAATGCACTGAGCAATCTTGGCTTGACCAGTACGGTAGAGTATCAGGAATCAGATACCTATGACCTGAATGTGGTCATCAGTGCAAATATATTGACAGGGGAAGAGATAGCAAAGGGCTCCACAGTTACCCTGACGGTAAGTGCGGGCACTCTGGGGGTCGAGGTCCCGGTGCTTGGAGGATATACCAGAGATGAGGCAGAAAGTAAGCTGACTTCTCTTGGTTTTTTGGTCAATGTCACGGAAGATTATTCGGATACAGTCGAGGTGGGACGCGTGGTCAGCCAGAATCCGGTAGGAGGGGTGAAGGTACCCAAGGGGAATGTGATCACCATCTGTATCAGCAAAGGAAAAGAGGAGTTAAAAACCAGGGTGCCGTCTTTGCTAGGGCTTAGCGAGGAAGAGGCAACCATAGTGATTTATGAGAATCAGCTGACCATCGGAACCGTTGGTAAAATTTATACCACCGAGTATCCGGAGGGAACAGTCTGCTATCAGAGCGAGCCTCAGGGCTCCTATGTGAATCCCAAGACTGCGATTGACATCAAGATTAGTCTGGGCGCCGTTGCAACCACCTATTATTTTGATGACCCCATCTTGGCACCTACCACAGAAGAAGCACCGGATTATGTGCCGGGGACAATGGTTCATGTGATGCTCAAGACGGAGGGTGGACAGATTCTCTATGACAGGGATACCTCAGATTTCCCTCTGACAACCAGCTTTCAGGGGTTGTCCAGCAGCAGAGGAACCATTATCATGACCTATACGGTTCTTGGAGAAGCAACTACAGTAACGAATCCTGAGACCGGGGAGGTTACTACGGTGCCTGGAGAAAAACAGGAAAAAACGATTGTAAGAGAAGTGGATTTTAAGAAAAACCAGGGCTAATATATGCAAGGAAAGATTATGAAGGGGATTGGTGGCTTCTACTATGTGTCTCAAGGAGAAGTCATCTACGAGTGTAAGGCAAAAGGAATATTCAGAAAGGACGGAAGGAAGCCTCTGGTAGGGGATGACGTCTTGATGGAAGTGTTGTCCCAGGAGCAAAGGCTGGGGTCTATTACCGAGCTTTTGCCCAGAAGGTCCGAGCTGATTCGACCGGCCGTTGCAAATGTGGATCAGGCTTTGGTGATTTTTTCCCTGGTAAAACCTGCACCCAATTTTAATCTGTTGGACCGCTTTTTGATTATGATGGAAACCCAGAAGCTACCCTGTATTATTTGCTTTAACAAAGCAGATTTAGATGAGGAAGGCAGCGCTGAGAGCATTCAACAAAGATATGAGAGTTGTGGCTATCAGACCCTCATTGTCAGTACCCTAAACGGAGAGGGAATTGACCAGCTAAAAGGGCTGCTCAGAAACAAGACCACGACGGTCGCAGGACCCAGCGGTGTGGGAAAATCCAGCCTGGTCAATGCACTGTCGGAGTATCAGGTTATGGAAACGGGAGAAATCAGCTTAAAGATTGACCGTGGAAAACACACTACCAGGCATACGCAGCTCTTTATGCTGGAAAAGGACACGTTTATCCTGGATACTCCCGGGTTTAGCTCACTGGACTTATTTGAGGTAACAACAGATACCCTGGGAAAGTATTACAAGGAATTTACAGAACCGGAGAAATGCTGTCGATTTGCCAGCTGCTCGCATATTTCCGAACCGGACTGCGGGGTAAAGCAGGCTTGTATGGAGGGCAGAATCTCCAGAGAACGATATGAGACATATTGTCAGCTGTATGAGGAACTGAAAAACAAAAGACGATACACATAGGCAAAAGGGGAAACGATATGGAAGAAATAAAAGTCGATTTTGAGGAGATACCCGATGGGACAACATCCCAGGCTTTCACAGCAGAAAGCGGAACAAATCCTATGAACGGTCAGGCTGGTCAAGGAGGCCAGGGGGGCCAAGGCGGTCAAGGTGGACAGCAGGGGAATTCAGGGAGTAATGGAGAGGATATACAAAGAATCATCTCTGAGTTTATTGAAACAGGGGATTTCTCTCAAATAAATAAATATATCGGAGAAGCAGTGAATTCCGTTATCAATACCACCGGTGTGTCAGAAGGCCTAAGCTGGGTGGGAAATCAACTGAAATATCATGAGAATGAAATCAAGAGACAGATGGAGTTCAATCTGCAGCGAAAGGTAGAACGACAGGCCAGAGAGGCAGAACGAAGGGCAGCCAGAGCAAACAGGAATCGTATCGTCTCAGAAAAATTTGATTTATGGGAAAGATACAGAGCAAAAAAGGTAGGCTCTATTTCCGGCACTCTGCAACAGATATTTGGCAGTATTTGGAGCTCCCTTTTTGGAATAGCAGCCTTCGTTATGTGGGTGCTGTGCTTTTCCATGGGTTTTTTAGTTCCTATGCCTACGCTGGCGATAGTGTTTACATTAGTAGCTGCTGCATTTGGACTGTTGACCAGGAGTGGCAATAAAAAGAAAAAGAGATTAAAACGAGCAGAACGCTATATGGGTGTTTGTGGCGACAAAATGTACGCGGAGATTGATGAGCTTGCCAGGGCAGTGGGAAAATCCAAGAAGTTTGTTCTAAAGGATTTAAAAAGCATGATGAATGACGGTATCTTTCCGGAGGCTCATTTGGACAGATGGGAAAGCTGCTTTATGTTGAATGAAGAGGTCTATGAGCAGTACCTGAAAACCAAGGATTCCGTAGAAAGACAGGATACAAAGCAGCCTCAGGCAGCACATGAGACCGAAAGGGAGAACAGGTCACAGACAGGTACAAGTGAACTGGACAACATGATTGCAGAGGGAACAGCGTTTATCACAAAGCTGCATCAGCTGAATGACCAGATAGCGGATGAGACTATTTCTGCCCAATTAAGCCGGATGGAGAAACTGCTGGGAGACTTGTTTGCCGGGGTGAAGGAGCATCCTGAAGAGCAGGATAAGCTTCATAAGGTTATGAACTATTATCTGCCCACTACACTTAAGCTGGTTGAGGCCTACAGAGATTTTGACAAAGTGAGTGCACAGGGCCAAAATATAAATGAAGCAAAGGGCGAGATAGAAAAAACCCTGGAGATTATGAATGATTCCTTTGAGGAGCTTTTAAATAAGATGTTTCAAAATACAGCCTTTGATGTGACAACGGACGCTCAGGTTTTACAGTCTATGCTAGCACGTGAGGGCTTGGCAAAGGAGTCAAATTTTGCTACAATGAATGGTGAAGGCAAATAGCAGACAAAGGCTATTATAAGGAGGGTATATAATGAGCGCAGATATGGAAGAATTATTAAAGGAAGCACCCGCTTCCCCAAGCTTGACACTGAATCCTTTTGGAACAGAGGAAGCAGACAAACCCGCTCCAAAGACAGAGGAGCCGGCAAAGGAAGAAGCACAGGAGAAAGCTCCTCAGATAGAGCTTACTCCGGAAGAACAGAAGATGGTGGATGATTTCGCAGGGCAGATTGACCTTCAGGACACCCAGACCATACTTCAGTATGGTGCCGGAAGTCAAAAAAAGATTGCCGATTTCTCAGAAGGAGCACTTAGCAATGTGCGCACCAAGGACATGGGCGAAATCGGACAGATGTTAAGTGATGTGGTAACAGAGCTTAAGAATTTTAACGAGGATGAAGAGACAAAAGGATTTTTAGGGATGTTCAAGAAAGGAAGGAACAAGCTGGAATCCTTAAAGATTAAGTATGACAAGGCAGAAGGAAATGTCAATCGTATTGTGGAGGCCATGGAAGCTCATCAGGTGACATTGCTTAAGGATGTTGCCATGCTGGACAAGATGTATGAGTTAAACCAGAATTACTGCAAAGAGTTAACCATGTACATACTTGCCGGAAAGAAGCGAATTGAAAAGGCTAAGGCAGAGGAGTTGCCGGCTTTGATTAAGAAGGCAGAGGAAAGCGGTCTTCAGGAGGATATCCAGGCAGCTAAGGATTTTGGAGAGCAGATTAATCGCTTTGAGAAAAAAATTTATGATTTGGAGCTTACCAGAACAGTGTCCTTGCAGATGGCACCTCAGATTCGTCTGATTCAGACAAATGATACTGCCATGAGCGAGAAGATTCAGTCCACTCTGGTAAACACCATTCCTCTTTGGAAGAGTCAGATGGTGATTGCAATTGGACTTCAGCATTCCACAGAGGCAGCAGCTGCCCAGAGGGAAGTGACTGACATGACCAATTCCCTTCTCAAGAAGAATGCAGAGACTCTAAAGACTGCTACTATTGAGACGGCCAAGGAATCTGAGAGAGGTATCATCGATATTGAGACTCTGACTGCCACCAACCAAACCTTGATTTCCACCTTGGATGAGGTGATGAAGATTCAGGAGGAGGGTCGAGCAAAGAGAACCTCTGCAGAGGCTGAGTTAAGTCGTATTGAGACAGAAATGCATGAAAAGATTATGGCGATGACCAAAAATCAGACCAACTAATCATAGGGAAAGCCCTGGGTTGTCAGAAGGTAAACCCGGGGTTTTTTCTTTGGCATGTAAATGCAAAACCGTTTTTGTGCAACTTCCGGTGAAAATGGAAGAGTTTCACAGGTAAAAGAGGTTAGAAATGATAATAGACAAAATCAGAGGAAGCAAATTATATCAGGAAAAACTGGTGCATACTCCCCTTGTGGCCTTTTTAAAACGAGGTAAAAAGGCTCTCTGGAATCTCAAAAACCAGGTAAAAACGCTGCTTGGATTGCAGGAGAGATTTGAGAGTCTGTTGCCTATATTGGAGAATTACATAGATTTGTCCAAGAGGCAGCCGATACAAGGAGAAGTGAGTGAAAACGCAAAGAATGAGACCGTAGATGTGATTGTGCCTATTTATAACGGTTACGAGTATTTGGTCAGGTTGTTTGAGGATTTGCCTAAGGCAGGAATGGATTGCCACTTCCTTTTGGTGGATGATGCCAGTTCTGACGAGAGGGTGCGTAGTCTGGAGAAGGGGTTTGTACAACAGCACAAGAATGCAAGACTTTTGGTGAATGAGACAAATCAGGGCTTTGTGGGCAGTGTGAACAGAGGATTAAAGGAAGCAAAAGGACATGTAGCCCTGGTAAACACGGATACGGAGCTGCCCCGGGATTGGCTGGCTCGTCTGATGGAACCGATTCTTTCAGATGAAAGGGTGGCATCCACAACACCCTACACCAACAGTGCAACCATCTTTAGTTTCCCTAATTTTTGCTACAATAATCCTATTTACAGAGGATTATCAGTGGATGCCATGGATGGATATTTTAAGCTTGTAAAGCCCAGGTATCTGGAGGCACCCACTGGGGTCGGTTTCTGCATGGGCATGAGTCAAAAAGCCATTGCTGAGATTGGATTGTTTGACCAGGAGAGCTTTGACAGGGGCTATTGTGAGGAAAACGATTGGTGCCAGAGAGCAATCAAAGCAGGCTATAAGAATGTGGTAGTGGAGAATCTCTTTGTCTATCACAAACACGGCGGAAGCTTTCTCGGTGAAGAAAAGAGGAAACTGATTGATGACCATATGAGGATTCTGCGACGTAAGCATCCGGGGTATGAAGCACAGGTAAGTGAATTTATCCGAAAGGACGAAAACAAGAGCCTGCGTCAGATACTGGAGATGATGATAGATACCCACGAGACAAAGTCGGTCTTTTACTTCAATCATAGTCTTGGGGGTGGTGCCACCAGCTATATGGAGCAACAAATAGAAGGCCTGGTTAAACAAGGAGCCTGTGTTACCTCACTCTATTTTAATCCCCAGATTCAACGGTATATGCTCACCTTTGAAAACCAACGAGGAAAGCTTAGGTTTGAGCTCTCTACAATGGATGAGCTGGTGAAGTTAGGGGAGTATTTCCACTATGATGAGTTTATTGTAAATGAACTGGTACTTTTCCCGTATCTGTTTGAGATGCAGGATACGATTGTAAAAATGCATGAGAAACAAAAGGGAAGTAAGCTGATTATGCTTTGCCATGATCTGTTTTCCATCTGTCCCAGCATCAATTTGGTATCCGAGTCCATGCAGTATTGCGGCATGCCCGGAAAGGAAGAATGCGACAGGTGTTTTTTGGAAAAACGCTTTGTGAAGGATTTTCATTGTCAGAACAGAGAAGCCTGGAATTTACATTGGAGTCATTTTTTACAGAAGTGTACAGAGGTACGAACCTTCTCAGAGGATACCTTACATCGTATGAAGGCAGTTTATGGGGAGGGCTTAGCCTATACCCTGGTGCCCCATAAGGTACAGTATGTGTTCCCTATAGAGAAAGGAACGAAAACAACAAAAACCTTAAATATTGGCTTGTTAGGAATGCTTACAGTGCATAAGGGTGGCGTTCTGGTGGGGCAGATGCTGGATTATATTGAGAAGAATGCTCTCAACATTCGAATCATTCTCATTGGGCAGACCGAAAAGCTATCCTTAAGCCATCATGGCGCGTTTTCCATGACAGGGGCCTACAAACCGGAGGAGCTTCCGGAGCTCATTTATGAGCAGGATATTGATGTGTTCTTTTTGGCATCGGTTTGGCCGGAGACCTTTTCCTATACCGCAGAAGAAATTATGAAAATGGGGATGCCCATTGTGTCATTAGACATCGGTGCACCAGCAAGTCGAATTGCAGGTTATAACAGAGGTCTTGTCCTGAAAAATTCGGAAGGGCAGAATCCGGTAGGAATACCGGCCGCCACGATAGTAGAGCGCATACAAAACTTTGCCCAGGAACTGGGAGTTTTAAACCAAAGCGTGGAAGAGAGCCAAGTGATTTATATTGCGGAGGACTATTCCTTTACCACGCGGTATCGACTGCAGCATCTGCAGGAGGAGCTGTTGCATCAAGGGGTTAAGGGACAGCTGCACCTGGCAGCAAGGCTGCCGGGGAAGGTGGATTGGACCCGGGTGGCAGCAGTGGTGGTATATCGCTGTAAAAAGACCTCAAAGCTTGTTGCCTTTTTGGAGGAGGCAAAGAAGCATCAGGTGAGTGTCTTGTGTGACATGGATGATTATATTTTTGATTTTGATAAGATTAAAGACCTGCCCTTCTTACAAGAACAGAGGGAAGAGTACAAGGACTTTGAAAGCTATTGTCAGGCGCTGCGTCAGACCATGGAGCTGGCAGACAGATTTCTGGTTTCCACCAATCACATGAAGCTTGCCGTAGAACAGACCTTTCCGGGGAAAGCCGTTTTTGTCAACCGCAATGCAGCCAGCAGCAAAATGCTGGTATTGTCTGCAAAAGCAAAGCAAAAGAAAATTCCTATGGCAACAGACAAGAAGTTTGTCCTGGGATACTTCAGTGGTTCCCACACTCATAATCGGGATTTCCTGCTGATTGCTCCTGTTGTGGCAGAGTTTATGAGCAGACACCGGGAGGTGCATTTCCAGCTTGTGGGATGCCTGGAGCTGCCAAAGGAGTTTGAGGCATTTTCAGAACGAATCATCCGATATGATTTTATGGATTGGCAACAACTTCCGGAGTGTATGGCGAAGGTGGACGTCAACCTGATGCCCTTGGAGGACAGCTTTTTCCATCGTTGTAAGTCTGAGAATAAATGGTTGGAGGCTGGCTTGGTAGGAGTTCCCACAGTGGGAAGCTACAATACGGAGCTGGCAGACGCTACAAGCCAGGGCGAAAATGTTTTGCTTTGTAAAGATGCTAAAGAGTGGGAAAATGCTCTGGAATGCCTGTATGAGGACAGAGAGCTGGGCAGACGACTTGGAGAAAATGCCTTTGACTATATTCTGAAGCATAAGACTACTTTGGTGAAAAATCCTGACCTGAAGGCTTTTGTACTGGGAGATAAGACTTCTGTTTTGACCGTTATTACAGAAAAAAAAACGGACTTTCTAAATGCTCAAACCTTAAAGAGAGTTGAGCTCTTGCAAGGGAGAACCTCCCTAGCCCGGGCCAAGGGGGAATACGTAGTTTTCCTACAGGGAACAGAGACTCTGGAGGACAATGCGCTGGAGTGTCTGGTGAAGGAGCTGGAAACCTCTGAAGTAGATATGCTGTATACGGATGAGCAGGAGTTTCGAAAACCGGCTTGGTCCCCTGAACTGGCACTTGAGCTTCCTTATGTGGGACCTTTCACAGCATATCGCACAAGTCTGGCGAAAAAGATTTCTGCTACTATGGATGAATTGGAGGATTTTGACCTTTGGAGCTATGATTTTATGCTTCGTTTCTCAGAGCAGGAGGATGTCCGTATCGGGAGGCTGGAAAAAACCTTATATTCTACGAACCGTACTTTCGGTTTATCCAGGGAAGTGGATGTGATAAAAAGGGATGCGATAAACAGAAGGAAGCTGTCAGCCCATCTTGAGGAAGTACCTAAGCTGTCTGTTTCCAGAGTCGTATACGAAGCCCCGGAAGGCAAAACGCTAAGTGTGATTATTCCTTCCAAGGACAATCCGGAAATGCTAAGAGAATGCGTGGCCTCCGTGAGGGAATGCAGCAGTAGACTTTCCGTAGAGCTCATCGTTGTTGACAACGGAAGCATAGACGAGAATCGTGAAAGCGTCGAGAAGCTGGCAGAGGAATACCACTTCACATATCACTATGCCCCTCAGGAGTTTCACTTCTCCAAAATGTGTAATAGGGGAGCAGAGCTTGCGACAGGAGATGTCTTACTGTTTTTAAATGATGATGTGGTTTTGCAGGGGGAAGAAGCTTTGGAGAGAATGCTTGGGCAAGCTGTGCTGCCCCATACCGGAGCGGTAGGAGCCAAGCTTCTGTATCCCAATGCAGAGGGCAGTGCGGAAAACAGAATTCAACATGACGGAATTGTACTTCTGGGTGAGAATCCTTCCCATGCCTTATCAGGACTGTCGGATGATATGATTTATTATTGGGGAAGAAATCGTCTTACTTATAATTATTTAGCAGTCACGGCAGCTTGCTTGATGATTGAAAAGGAAAAATTTATGGAGGCCGGAGGATTTCCGGAGGAGCTTCCGGTGGCTTACAATGATGTCGCCCTGTGTATGGAGCTGAGGGAACATGGTTACTACCAGGCGGTTAGGAATGATGTGGCTTTTCTTCACAGGGAATCTGTCAGCAGAGGTATGGATGCGGCGGATGAAACAAAGACCAAGAGACTACTTTCGGAACGGAATATGCTTTATGCCCTTCATCCGGCGTTTCGTGGTGGGAAAGATCCGTTCTATAATAAGGGACTTAGTACAGAACATTCAGATTTTAGACTGGAAGAGAATCCGCTTCCGGAAGAGGCCCACAGACAGGCGGGCTGTATCCAGGTCTATGAGAGCTTGGAGGCCGCCTTCCAGGGGTATATCGACAGCGTGGATAGAGAGCAAGCTGTCATCAAGGGGTGGTATTTTTACAAATCTGCCTTTTGGATGAAACACACAAAGCTGTATGTGGTAGTAGAAGAGAAACCCGGAATAGCTGTTTTCTATGAAACATCGTCCCTGGAAAGAAAGGATGTAGCAAGGAAGCTGGGACTTCCCTGCACCAGACTGGGATTTGCCTGCAGATTGCCAAAGGAAAAGCTTGAGAGTAAGCCGGAATATCGGTTAGGGCTTCTTTTGAGGAATTCTATCACGGGTCGGGAAAAACTAATGTGGTCGAATGCCAGGTGGGAAACAGAAAACCCAGAGAACATAGAAGAGTAAGAGAGGATACTATGAAGCATTATAAACTAGTCATATTTGACATGGACGGAACCATACTAAATACCCTGGAGGATTTGACCGACAGCACAAACTATGCGCTGTATGCCCATAATCTGCCACAACGTACCATGGAGGAGGTACGTCAGTTTGTGGGAAATGGCATTGGGAAGCTGATTGAGCGAGCCGTTCCTGTGGGGACAAAGAAAGAGTTAGAAGAGCAGGTATTAGCCACCTTTAAAGCCTATTACGGCGAACACTGTGCTGTGAAAACCAGGCCCTATGAGGGCATCCTTGAGGTATTAAGAACCCTAAGAGAGAGGGGATATCTCACAGCAGTGGTGTCAAACAAGGCCGATTTTGCAGTTCAGAGCTTGGTTCAGGATTACTATCCGGGACTTTTTGATGTAGCTGTGGGGGAGAAGGAGGGCGTTCGCCGAAAGCCGGCACCTGACAGTGTGTTTGAGGTGTTGCACTTGCTCGGTATAGAAAAAGAGGCTGCAGTCTATGTAGGGGATTCTGATGTGGATTTGGATACCGCAAAGAATGCAGGGATGGAGGTCATAGCTGTCGAATGGGGCTTTCGCGATAGAGAGTTTCTCCTGGCTCATGGAGCCAGGGTGATTGTAGGGAAACCAATGGAGATTCTGGAACAACTGGAAAACGACTATTTACACCTATGATTGGATGTGATAAAATGAAACTCAAAAAAGAAAGGGCTTTTGAAAAAAAGCCCTTTTCTGTGAAAAAAACATACGGAGGACAAAGTCATGAAAATGATCTACAATGTCAGTGACAAGCCTAAGATGGGACAGACAATCGTCTTTGCTTTTCAGCAACTGTTAGCTATCTTAGCAGCAACCATTGCCGTTCCTGCAATTGTGGGAAACGGAATGTCAACATCGGCAGCTCTTTTCGGAGCAGGCGTGGGTACCATAGTTTACCTATTGTTTACAAAGTTTAAGAGTCCTGTATTCCTGGGTTCTTCCTTTGCTTTTATTGGTTCTATGTTTGCTGCCTTTGCAGGAGCTTCCTCCACAGCACTGGGGTATTTGGGAATGATCTTAGGTGCTGTTTTCGCTGGTCTGGTATATGTGCTGCTTGCAGCTATTGTTAAGGCCTGCGGTGTGGCTTGGATCAACAAATTGATGCCTGCAGTTGTTATTGGACCTACTGTTGCTATCATTGGACTTTCTCTTGCAGGAAATGCAATCGGTGACTTAGGTGCAGCTCCTAATGCAGACGCCTCCTTCTATTTATGCTTGATTTGCGGCCTGGTAACATTATTTGTGACTATGCTGTGCTCAGTATTTGGCAAGAAAATGTTAAAGATGATTCCTTTCATTATCGGTATTGCAGCGGGCTATGCAGTGGCAGCAGCTTTCACTGTCATTGGTATCTCTACTGGAAATGTGGCGTTAGAGATTATCGATTTTTCCAAGTTCCAGAATATGCAGTGGGTTCCTGAGTTTACCTTCCTGACTGCATTTGGTGGGTTCGGTGAGTTGAGTGCTTCCTACATCGGTACGGTGGCAGTGGCCTATGTGCCGGTTGCTTTTGTAGTATTTGCAGAGCACATTGCTGATCATAAGAACCTTTCTTCTATCATTGAGCAGGATTTGCTTGAGGAACCGGGTCTCCACAGAACTCTTTTAGGAGACGGCGTTGGTTCTATGTGCGGTGCTTTCTTTGGCGGCTGCCCTAATACGACTTATGGAGAATCCGTAGGTTGTGTGGCAATTTCCAGAAATGCCTCTGTGGTTACCATCCTGACCACTGCATTTTTGGCAATTATTGCCTCCTTCTTTGCGCCTTTTGTCACCTTACTGGCTACCATACCCAATTGCGTAATGGGTGGAGTTTGTGTTGCTCTTTACGGTTTCATTGCTGTATCCGGATTAAAGATGGTTCAAGGGGTAGACTTAAATAAGAATCGCAACCTCTTTGTGGTTTCTGTCATCTTGATTGCTGGTATCGGTGGCTTGAGCATCAGCTTCGGTAAGGTAACCCTTACATCAGTTGCTTGTGCTTTGATTCTCGGTATTATTACAAATCTTTTGTTAAAGAATGAGCCGGATGATGAAGAGTAAGAAATAGAAACTGTGTAACATATCTTATGGACAGGGCAGTGTAAGCTGCCCTGTTTTTTTGTAACAGTTAAGCTATACCAGGAGTCACCTCCAAATTATGCTCGCATAAATTTGGAGGTGACTCCTGGTATGAGCTGAGCGCCAATCAATGAGCAAAGTTAGCTGCGTAGCAGCGAGAAAGCACCGTAGGTGCGGCTTTGCGAATGGCGCGGCTGAACTGTTATGTTTTTTATGTAACAAGCTCATATAAAAGTATGGTTTTACAGATATAAATGATAAACCTGCACAGGTATAAACGAAAAAATCTGATTGAATATAAGCACAATTTATGGTAAAATTGCTAATGTGGGTGTGTTTAATTGATTGGGGGTTGTTTATTTTGTATATTAATGAAATGCCGGTAGGCTCTGAGGTTATAATTCAAGTTTATCGTGGGAAGGAAAAGGTAGAATTGGCATCTGAGGTTGTTGATATGGACATGCAGCTCAGGGGGGTGTTGTCCAAAAAAGCCAGATTTATACCCATAAAGCTCATAGAAGAGGATGGAAAGGTGGTTTCTTTCCCGGAGAATCTGCATTATCATACGATTATTACCCACGGTAGTTCACCACTCATATGGTACGAGATGTCAATTCGATGTATTCAACATCCCACCACAGGCCAGAAATGGCATATCATTTTGGCGGAAAAAGAGGGAAAGGTACACAATCGTAGAGAGAACTATCGACTTTATATGGGGTGCGGTGGTACTGCTCAGGTAGGAGATTCCAAGAAAACTGCGGAGGTTCTGATTAAGGATATCAGTGCACAAGGAGTCGGCTTCGTGATGAGTGCCAATGACAGTCGGGATATTTCAGTTGGCGATAAGGTACATCTTAAATTTCGGGATGGGGTGGAATACAGCAGTACCATGTTCGATATGGTAACCAATGTTGTAAGAATCGATGATATGGACAATGAAAATCGTTGTCTGGTTGGTTGTATGCAGGATAAATACAGTGATACCATTAATAAGTATATATTGAACAAGCAAAGAGAAAGACTGAAGAAACAAAGACAGTAGGGTTTGTAAGGGTCGCTTAAGCCGGTGTAGAAGGCTTAAGCGATTTTTGTTTTAAAGAATTAAGATAGTAGGCCATATTAGGTGGAAGATTTCAAAAAAACAAGAAAAACCTCTTGCTTTTTATATTAAGTCATGTTAGCTTAATTAAAGGAGATAAATTAAGCTAAATTAACTTAAAACAATTTTATATATCAGCTCATGCTGATTTAGCTAATCGAAAGACAAATGTGCTCCTGAGATATTGCAAAACAATGCTTTTCTCTCAAATCAACAGTCATTCCGAGCAAAACAATGCCGGGCACAATACAACGCAGAAAAAAGACTGCAGAAAAATTGGAGGTAGCTATGAGCGAAGTAAAGATGATTGCACCACATGTACCGAATGTACCTTGGCAGGAAAGACCGGAGAAATTGACAGGGGCTCCCGTATGGAGATATTCTGAAAATCCCATTATTGGTCGCAACCCGGTAGAAGGAGTGGCACGAATTTTCAACAGTGCAGTAATGCCCTACGAGGGAGAATTTATCGGTGTGTTCCGTGGAGAGCAGACCAACGGTATTCCCTACATCTATCTTGGAAGAAGCAAGGATGCAATTCACTGGGATTTTGAAAAGGATAAGATTCCTTTTGTGGACGAAGAGGGAAAGCCTTTTATGCCTATTTATGCTTATGATCCCCGACTGGTTAAGGTAGAGGATACCTATTATATTATCTGGTGTCAGGATTTCTACGGTGCGGCAATTGGTATGGCCAAGACCACTGATTTTAAGACTTTTACAAGATTGGAGAATCCCTTCCTTCCCTTTAACAGAAATGCAGTTTTGTTCCCGAGAAAGATTCACGGAAATTACTGCCTGCTGAGCCGTCCTTCCGACAGCGGACATACACCCTTTGGCGATATCTTTATCAGTGAGAGCCCTGACCTGGTGTACTGGGGCAAGCATCGCCATGTGATGAGCAAGGGCAATGAATGGTGGGAATCCTTAAAGATTGGCGGAGGAGCAGCACCTATTGAAACCAGCGAGGGTTGGTTATTATTCTACCACGGAGTAAGCGGTACCTGTAACGGTTATGTATACAGTATCGGCGGTGCGATTCTTGATTTGGAGAATCCTTCCATTGTGAAATATCGCTGCGAAAACTTCCTTCTTACACCGGAAGAATGGTATGAGGAGAGAGGCTTTGTGCCCAATGTAACCTTCCCTTGTGCAACCATTCATGACCCGGAATCCGGCAAAATTGCCATTTACTATGGCTGTGCTGACAGCTATGTGGGATTGGCATTTACTCAGTTTGAGGATATCATGGAGTATATCAAAGCACACAGTGTTGTGAATACGACAGATACAGAAATTGGCAGAAGATAAGGAAAGAAACTAAGGACCCTGATGGAGGCTTCCCTCAGGGTTTTCTTTCTATATGCAGCTTCATAGGTCTATGGGTTTCTGCGCAGACAGGAAGACTTTGGCTCCTATGATGAAAGGTAAGCGGATTGGTTGCTTTATCAGGAGGGTATGGTGAAGATATGGAATATTTGAAATTAAATCCTAAGGATAGCAGACTAGTGTATTGCGGCAGGATTGATATGGAACAGGAGGAGGGACCCCTTTTCGTGTTTCCTGCAAGCTTTGTTCGCTTTAAGATGAGCGGCAAGGTAGGGCTTGCTAAGATCAAGAACCAGAGGGATTATTTTCAAAATACTATTGGAGTATTGGTAAACGGTGTCTATATGGGGAAACTATTGCTGGCAGACGAGGGAGAAACCCTCATTGACTTCTCCGGATTTTTGACAGGAGAGTTGTCGGAGGTCACCTTATACAAAACCCAGGACGGTTGTCATCAGTTTCATTTACAGGAACTATGGGTGGCTCAGGATGCTGTGGTAGAAGCCGGTACTCCTTTGCCAAAACGCAGGATAGAGGTATATGGCGATTCCATTTCCGCAGGCGAGCTTTCGGAACTAATGGATTTGGTCGCAAGTCCTGACCCGGAAAACCATCAGGGCTTGCCCTCCAACAGCTATTACTCCTATAGCTGGTTTTTGGCAAGAAAGCTAAATGCCTGTCTGCACGACATTGCACAGGGAGGAATCGCCCTGAAAAACGGACAGGGCTGGTATGACGGGCCGAATTATCTTGGAATGGAGAGTGTCTATGACAAGATTTCCTATCAGCCAAGGTTTGGCAAAGTCAAAAATTGGGATTTTGGTGCCTACATTCCACAGCTGGTAATTGTTGCAATCGGTCAGAATGATGCCAATCCTGTAAACTACATGGCGCAGGACTATGAGGGCAGCCAGGGGCAGAAGTGGCGAGAGGAGTATAAAGCCTGGATACAGCAGTTAATGAAACTTTACCCAAAGGCCTACATTGTTTTAACCACAACGATTTTAAATCATGACGAGGGTTGGGACAGAGCAATCGAGCAGGTGTGCAGAGAGCTGGAGAGCCCAAGAGTAAAGCATTTCCTGTATGAAAAAAACGGATGCGGAACCCCGGGACATGTGCGTGCTCCGGAGGCAGAACGGATGGCTGCCCAGTTGGCGGCTTATGTGGCTGAACTAAAGATAGACTGGGAGGAGTAAGTAGTCTGTGATAAAACAGAGTAGTGGAAAGGAGCAGGTATGGCAAAGTCGAGAAAAAGTGTCACAATGGCTGATATAGCCAAGGAAATGGGTGTGAGTGTTGTGACAGTGTCCAAGGCATTGTCGGACCAAAAGGGAGTCAGTCAGAAACTTAAGGCTGACATTTTGGAGAAGGCTAAAGAGCTGGGCTATGAGTTGCCGGGACTTAGAGAGAAAAAAACATATACCATCGGAGTCATTTTAGCCCAGAGATATTTGGATGACTTTGGCTCCTTTTATTGGCGCATGTACCAGGAGGTTGTAGCCTGGGCCGGAAAACGCCATTTGTTCGTAATTTACGAGAACATTACAGAGGAGATGGCAAAGAAGAACCTCATGCCCCATATGGTGACTGAAAAGAAGATTGACGGACTGTTGCTCATTGGTAATCCGGGCTTTGAGTACAGTGACTTTCTGGAGAAGAATGCGGGACTTCCTCTGGTGTTTTTGGATTTTTACAACAAACGGGAAACCGTTGACTGCGTTATTTCAGACGGTTTCTACGGCTCTTATTTGCTGACCAATTACTTGCTTGAGAAGGGGCATAGGAAAATAGGGTATGTTGGTACCCTGTATGCCACAGACAGCATTACCGACCGCTTTTTGGGATACACCAAGGCCCTCTTAGAGCGCGGAATCACCCCAAGGGAGGACTACATCATTCCCGACCGGGATGTGGAAACCGGTTTGCGGGAGAACTATCCGGAATACCGGTTCCCTGGGGACATGCCTACTGCCCTCGTATGCAACTGTGATTTTATTGCAAATCTGGTCATCAGGGATTTGCTAAGAAAGGGCTATCAGGTGCCTGGGGAAGTGTCCGTTGTGGGCTTTGACAATGACCCCAATCCGGCATTCGCGGAGCTTCCCCTTACAACCTATGAGGTGGATATGGGTGCTATGGCTGGTAAGGCAGTGAATTACCTTGTGAAGAGAATGGAAGGGGAAGTCACAAATCCGGGGATTCACATTGTAAAAGGGAAACTGGTGGAGAAGGACAGCGTGAGAGCGCTTGAGAGAAAGTGAGGCAGGAAAGATGATGGAAGAGAACGTGACAGAATTGGTATCCGGACTTAGAATCGAGAATTCTGTGATAAATATCGATACAACCGGCAGAATCAAGAGGTTTCTGAATAAAGCTAATGCGGGAGAAACGCTGACGGTGGCTTTTCTGGGAGGTTCAATTACCCAAGGCTCCTTGGCCAGTACCCAAAAGAACTGCTATGCGTATCGAACCTATGACTGGCTGCAGAAAAATTTCAAGGCCGATTTCAGCTATGTAAACGCAGGAATCGGTGCTACCACCTCACACTTGGGAGTGGCAAGAGTGGAAGAGGATGTGCTGTCCCAACAGCCGGATTTGGTAATCGTTGAGTTTTCGGTAAATGATGAGGATGAAAGCCCGCATTTTCAGGAGACCTATGAGGGATTGGTGCGAAAAATACTTGGCGCAGAGTGGGAACCGGCTGTTTTATTAGTACATAATGTGAGATATAATGATGGAGGAAATGCAGAGGCGATTCACAAACCAATAGGAAGGCACTATGGCTTGCCTGAGGTATCTATGAGGGAGGCAATCTATCCTTTGATTTCTCAGGATGGCTTAGACCCAAGAGAAATCACGCCGGATGACTTACATCCAAATGATTTGGGACATGCCCTGGTAAGCTATGTCATCTGTAGCTATTTTGAGTCGGTACGAAAAGAGCTTACGGCAGAGGAATCGGCAAATCAGGATGGCGCAGGCTCTGAAAAAGAAGCCACGGATGAGTGGAGTATGCCATCACCTATTACCAAAAACCGCTACGAAACTGCCAAGCGTTATCGGAATGATGCCTTGAAACCCCTGAAATGTATTGGTTTTATAAGGGATGACGCAGAGCAGAGTCAGATCAGTGATTGCTTTAAAAAGGGGTATCTGGCAAGCCATACAGGAGACAAAATTGTCTTTTCAGGGTGCTTCTCCCAGCTAGCCATTCAGTATCGCAAAACAGTGCGAAAGCCTGCGCCCATAGCCTTAGCTATCGTGGATGGTGATGAGAAAAATGCAGTTGTCCTGGACAGCAATTTTAAGGAGGACTGGGGAGATTGTCTCTATCTGGAAGTGATTTGCGAGGATTTAGAGTATAAGGAGCATGAGGTGGAAATACGACTTGTAAAATCCCTTCCGGAGGATCAGGAAGGCTTTTATCTGGTCAGCTTGATATATGCGTAATGCAATATCTGACTAAAGGGGAAGAAAAGGGAAAGTGAGGAAGAAGATGAATATTCAATATTTTGAACAAGAAAAGCTTTTTAAGCTGGATACACCAAAGACCTCCTATGTTTTTGGAATTGCAGGAAAGAGAGGATACCTGGTGCATCTGTATTATGGCCCAAGGCTGGATTCTTTGCAGGGAATCTGGGACCTGGCACGGGTTGGCGAGAATCCTGCTTTGGCGGATGCCAATACCAAGGATGAGCTTTCCTATGTAGACTGTATGCCGGTAGAGTACTCTACTGACGGGCTGGGAGATTTTAGAGAATCCAGCATCTGTGTTCAGGATGAGGGAGGACATAGGGCTTTAGACTGCGGATATGTGAGTCACGAGATACTAAGGGGCAAGGAAAAGCTTCCGGGACTTCCGGCGACCTTTGGCACCGAGGAGGAGGTAAGTTCCCTCATCGTGACCTGTAAGGATCCGGATAATGGTGTGGTGCTTCGCCTCAAATACAGCGCCTTTCAGGATGTGGATGTCATTACCCGAAGTGTGGAGGTAATCAATGAAGGAGAAGGTTCGGTATATTTAAAGAAGGCCATGAGCCTTTCCTTAGATATGGACAATCGGGAGTTTGATGCGATAACGCTGCACGGTTCCTGGGGAAGAGAAAAGCATATTCTGCGCAGGAAATTAGAGCTTGGCTCCTATCGCACAGAGGGGAAAAAGGGTGGCAACTGTCATCAGGCCCATCCCTTTTTGGCGGTGTTGTCCCACAATGCAGATGAGACATCCGGAGAGGTATATGGGTTTTCCTTTGTCTATTCCGGCAATTTCCTGGCCCAGGCGGAGGTTTCCCAATTTAACAGCCTTAGAGTCGTGATGGGCATTCACCCGGAGCAGTTCTCCTGGAAAATGAGCACCGGTGAAAGCTTCCATACGCCGGAGGTGGTTATGACTTACTCGGCAGAGGGACTTGGTCAAATGACCAGGAATTTTCATGATGTATATCGGAGTCATTTGATGCGTAGTCCTTATCTTCATACGAAGAGACCGGTGCTCATCAATAACTGGGAGGGCACCTATTTTGACTTTGATGAGAAGAAGATTTTGAATATTGCCAAATCAGCCCGCAGCCTGGGAATCGAGATGCTTGTGTTGGATGACGGTTGGTTTGGAAACCGCTTTGATGACAACAGAGCCCTGGGAGACTGGTATGTCAATACAGAAAAGCTCAAGGGTGGATTAGAGTATCTGGTGTCTGAAATCAACAAGCTGGGTATGAAATTTGGACTTTGGTTTGAACCTGAAATGGTTTGCCCGGACTCAGATTTGTACAGAGCACATCCGGATTGGGCGATTCAAATACCGGGAAGAGTCGGAAGAAGAGCCAGAAACCAGTATGTCCTTGATATTTCCAGAAAGGAAGTCAGGGATGCGATTATGGAGCAGGTGTTCAAGGTTCTGCACAGTGCGAATATCGAGTACGTGAAATGGGATATGAACAGACCCCTTTCTGACCTGGGCAGCTTTGCCCTGGAGAGCGACAGGCAGGGAGAGCTCTATCACCGCTATGTATTGGGACTGTATGAAATGCAGGAGGCTCTGCTACAGGAATTCCCAAATCTGTTGTTGGAGAACTGCAGCAGCGGAGGCGGGCGTTTCGACCCGGGCATGCTGTATTTCAGTCCTCAGATATGGACCTCCGACGATACGGATGCCATTGAGAGATTAAGCATCCAGGAAGGAACGGCTCTGATTTATCCCTTGTCCTCCATGGGAGCCCATGTCAGTGTCTGCCCCAATCACATAGTGGGCAGGGTAACACCGCTCTCCACAAGAGGAAATGTAGCATTAACCGGCACCTTTGGCTATGAGCTGGACACCACCAAGTTTGGGGAGGAAGAAATCACCATTGTTCCCAGACAGATAGAGGTGTATCATCGATTCAATGATATTATCCGAGAGGGTGATTACTACAGAATTGCCTCCTACCAGAAAAACAAAGAGTATGACTGCTATCAGGTGAATACCAAAAAGAAGGATAAGGCGTTGGTATTCTTCACCCAGGTGCTGAATGAAGCAAATCAAAAGAGCCGTATTGTAAAGCTTCAGGGATTAAAGCCTGAGGCAGCCTACAGGCTCTATCAGGTTACTGTGGAGGATGAGGAAATCGTGAAGGATACAGGCAAACTACTAAGTGGTCAGGTAGTCATGCAGGGTGGTATTTCCATTGACAGACCCTGGGGTGATTTCAAATCCCTGTTATACTATTTGGAGGAAACGATCGATTAGTAAAGCAGTTATTTGACGCTGGATCACGATGTTGGAGCGAGGGTGTGTCAGCAGGAGGGGGTCAGTGGAATCCGTTTGATACGGTATAGGAAAGAATTTCGAAGCAGAGACAGAAAGGGAGAAGGATATGATACATGAAAAATACTTTGAGCTGGTAAAGAAACAGGAAGCACTGCTTGCCAGAAAAAATGAGGTGGATACAGAGTTTTACAACGGAATTTATGAGCGCTATAAGTATCCGGTCCTCACCAGAGAGCATGCCCCCATCATCTGGCAGTATGACTTAAACAAGGAGACAAATCCTTATTTCGAGGAGAGACTTGGCATCAACGCCGTGATGAATTCCGGTGCCATTTATCTGGACGGAAAATACTATCTGGTGGCTCGCGTGGAGGGCAATGACCGAAAGAGCTTTTTTGCCGTTGCAGAAAGTGACAATGGTGTGGACAATTTCAGGTTTTGGGATTATCCGATTGTGCTGCCGGATTTGTATCCGGAGGAAACCAATGTGTATGATATGAGACTGACCAAGCATGAGGATGGCTATATTTACGGGGTGTTCTGCTCTGAGAGCAAGGATACCTCGGTGAAGGACCTGTCTGCAGCTGTGGCAGCGGCAGGTATTGTGAGAACCAAGGATTTAAAGACCTGGGAGAGACTGCCTAATCTGGTGACGCTTCGCTCCCCGCAGCAGAGAAATGTGGTGCTGCATCCGGAATTTGTAGACGGTAAGTATGCCTTTTACACCAGGCCTATGGATGATTTTATTGAGACCGGAAGTGGCGGAGGAATTGGCTTTGGCTTGTGCGAGGATATTACACATGCTGTGTTGGATGAGGAGAAAATGACCAGTATCCGCAAGTATCACACCATTACAGAGAGCAAAAACGGCGCTGGGGCCACCCCCATTAAGACCGAGAAGGGTTGGATTCATATTGCCCATGGTGTGCGCAATACGGCAGCAGGTCTGCGCTATGTTATCTACGCCTTTGCCACAGACTTAAAGGATCCGTCCAAGGTGATTGCAGAGCCCGGAGGGCTTTTAATCGGGCCAAGAGCGGGAGAGCGCGTGGGGGATGTATCCAATGTAGTCTTTACCAATGGGGCGATTGCCACAGAGGATGGGAAGGTGTATATTTATTATGCTTCCTCCGATACCAGGCTACATGTAGCCACCACCACCATGGAAAGGCTGCTGGATTACGTGTTTAATACGCCTAAGGATCCCGGCCGAAGCAATCTCTGCGTGGCCCTTAGAAATGACATGATTGCAAAGAATTTGGAGCTGCTGCAGTAATATAAAATAGATACGAGGATAACAAAATGTTTAAGAAGGACTTTGTCTGGGGCGTGGCCTCCAGTGCATATCAGATTGAAGGAAGAGCTGAGAACGATGGCTGTGGACGATGCATCTGGGATGATTATCTGGACACAGGAATTGTAAATCAAGGCCAAAATGCTCAGGTCACCTGTGACCATATTCATCATTACAAGGAAGACTTTGCACTCATGAGAGCTATGGGTGTGAAGCACTATCGGTTTTCCATAAACTGGTCCAGGGTCTTGCCGGAGGGAACCGGGAAGGTAAATGAGGTTGGTCTTCAGTTCTACAAGGATTTAGTAAGGGAAATGAAGAAAAACGGCATCACTCCCTATATTACCCTGTTTCACTGGGATTTTCCCGTGGCGTTAGAGGAAAAGGGTGGTTGGTTGAATCCGGAGAGCGTAAATTGGTTTGCTGAATATGCGGCTCTTATAGCGGAGCATTTCAGTGAGGAGTGTGAGTATTTTATTACCTTAAATGAGCCTCAATGCTTTATTGGCCTGGGGTATCTCAGAGAATTTCATGCTCCCGGCAAGCATTTGCCGGACAGGGACCTGTTAAGTATGATTCATCACGCTCTGATGGCTCATGGGGCGGCTGTAAAAGCTATGAGAAAGGCAGCAAAGCGCCCTATCAAGATTGGCTATGCTCCTACCTGTGGAGTGGCCTTGCCGGCATCTGACAGGGAAGAGGATATTGCTGCGGCAAAGAAACGTTATCTAGGGATGAATGAAGAGAGAGATAACTGGACTTGGACGGTTACCTGGTTTGTTGATCCTGTGGTGCTTGGAACCTATCCGGAGGAGGGAAAGGCATACTTTGGTGAGGCTTTGCCGGAGTTTTCGAGAGAGGACATGGAGCTGATCCATCAGCCCATTGATTTCCTAGGGCAGAATATCTACAACGGATACCAGGTAAAGGCAGCCGATAATGAGCTGGGCTATGAGTATGTAAAAAACGGTGATGGCTTCCCCAAGACTGCCTGTGGATGGCCCCAGACCCCCACTTGCTTGTATTGGGGTCCTAAGTTTTTGTATGAGAGATACAAGCTGCCCATCTATATTACTGAGAATGGTATGTCCTGTCACGATATTGTGACAGATGACGGAAAGGTTCACGATAACGACAGGATCCAGTTTCTGGATAAGTATTTGAATGAACTGCAAAGAGCTGTGGAGGAAGGCGTGCCTGTAGAGGGGTATTTCCTTTGGACCTTCTTAGATAACTTTGAGTGGGATAAAGGGTATAATGAGCGCTTTGGCCTGGTCTATGTGGATTACGCGACCCAGAAGAGAACCGTGAAGGACTCCGCATACTGGTACAAAAAGGTGATGGAGACTGGCGGGGAAATCCTTTCCGGCAATCATTGTAAGAGAGAGATGCTTTTCCTGGAGCCGGTGTTTAAAGAGGTAGTCTGGGGCGGAACCAGACTTCGTGAGCAGTTTGGTTATCCGGTGGAAGGAGACCATATAGGTGAATGCTGGGGAATCAGTGGTCACAAAAACGGGGATTGCAGAATCACTGGCGGCATCTATGACGGAATGCAGTTATCCCAGGTATATGAGCAGTATCCGGAGCTTTTTGGAGGAAAGGAAGCTCAGGGACAATTCCCTTTGTTGGTCAAAATCATTGACGCTTCCGACAAGCTCAGCATTCAGGTTCACCCGGATGATGCGTATGCACAGGTGCATGAAAACGGCTCCTTGGGGAAAACCGAATGCTGGTATGTACTGGACTGCCCGGAAGGAGCAGAACTGGTCATCGGTCACAACGCACAGACTCGTGAGGAACTGATTCAAATGATAGAGGAGAATCGTTACGAGGAGCTGATTCGCAGAGTACCGGTGAAAAAGGGGGATTTCATTCAGATAGAGCCGGGCACGATTCACGCAATCACGGAAGGGCTCTTAATCTTAGAAACGCAGCAAAGCAGTGACATCACCTACCGCGTCTATGATTATGACAGACAGCCACCAAGACCTCTGCACGTAAGACAGAGCATGGAGGTTACCACAGTTCCCGGTATTCCAAGACAGCAGGTTTTGTCTACCGCCTCCTGCCCTAAGAACGAGTTGGTAGAATTGATCTCCTGTGATTTTTATAAGGTATGGAAGCTGGATTTGACTTCGGCAATCTCCATTCCCCAAGCCTATGACTTCATGCAGATTAGTGTAGTAGAGGGAGAAGGTGTCATCAACGGTACCTTCGTGCAGAAGGGCACACACCTGATTGTACCCTGTGATTATGGAAATGTAGATCTTTCCGGTACTATGCAGCTGATTATTTCTGTACCAGGGGGACGGTAAAAAATGGCTTTTTTAGTGTCCCTAGTGGTCCACTTGATGACACAGAATTTGGGATAAAATTTTTGTGCTATATTTATAATTTTTGTTTGTAATATATGCTCTGAAATGGTATACTCATTTCAGAGCATTTTTCTATTATATTTGGTAATTCTATTATTTCTAAATTAATTATTCGTGCTCTATTTCACAAAGAAAGATTGCCCTATATCGAAATGGTGTACTCACCGCGACTTTTGTGTTTGTTGACTGTATAGCACTGTCAGTTTAGCAAGCGTAGTTTGCTACTTATGTTTCAAAACCGATATATGTGTGAACCAATAGAAGATGCCAAATATCTAATAAATGTGTTTCGATATATTCATCAAAATCCTACGAAAGCAGGGTTGGAAAAAGAGGTCGGAGAATATCCCTGGAGTAGTTTTGGCTGTTACGCTGGGTTTGGAGGAATCGCCTACACAGAAATGTTTCTGGGACATTTTGGAAAAGGGACGAATTGCATATCATTCCTAAAACAAATAGAGGACGAGAAGGATGAATTTCTGGATTACAGATCAAATTCAAGAATGGTTGATGAAGAAGCGATTGATAGATGGAAACAGGCTTCAGGTCTGGAAAATCCACAAGACTTACAGAGAATGGATATTCATACCAGAGACAGAGAATTGTATCGGATGGTTAAGAATAAGATACCCCTCCGTCAGATTAGCAGGATTACAGGGATATCAAGGACTAGCATTCGCCGAATAGTGGAACGAAAGAAAGAGGAAGAAATAGAAGCATTGTGATGGAAATTCAGGCGAATATGGGACTGATTTGGCCCAGCGGGGACAATAAAAAAGCCATTTTTTACCGTCCCCAGTACCACTTTTTATGAATTTTTAATCCTATTTTGGAAAATATAGTGTATAATGGTTTGTATTGAGAAAAATTAGCTACAAAAGGAGAAAGGTTATGTTTTTTGATCCTACTTATATATTGGTTATCATCGGAGCGGTCATCTGTATGATTGCTTCCGTAAATGTAAAAAGCACATATAATAAATACAGCAAGGTAAGGTCTTCCTCCGGAATCACGGCGGAAGAGATGGCTTACAGAATGCTGCAGGATGCGGGGATATATGATGTATCCATTCAGAGAATTGGAGGAGATTTGACAGACCATTATTCTCCGGGGGAGAAGGTACTCAGATTGTCAGATACCGTATATGGCTCCAGTTCTGTTGCAGCCTTGGGAGTGGCCTGTCACGAGGCTGGGCATGCAATTCAACACAAGGAAGGCTATGCACCTCTAAAATTGCGTTCCCTGTCGGTGCCAATTGCCAATTTTGGTTCCTTCTTGTCATGGCCCTTGATTGTGTTAGGACTGATTCTTGGCTCCATGAATCTGGCCCGGGTAGGAGTTTTCTTATTTGCCTTCGTAGTGGTATTTCAACTCATCACACTTCCGGTTGAGTTTGATGCATCCAGAAGAGCGTTACTTGTATTGGAAAGGGATAATATATTGTGGAATGAAGAAATGACGGGCGCAAGAAAGGTACTTCGCGCTGCGGCACTGACTTATGTAGCGTCATTATTTTCTTCTATTTTACAACTACTTCGACTATTTTTGCTGACGCAAAGAAGAGATAGAGATTAGTGGATATGAACCAGTGGGGACAATAAAAAAGCCACTTTTTACCGTCCCCAGTACCAAGGAGAAAGGACAAAAGAGAATGAAATTCATTTCGTGGAATGTGAACGGATTAAGAGCCTGTGTAGGGAAAAACTTTTTGGAGGATTTTAAAGCCTTAGATGCGGATATCTTTTGCTTGCAGGAGACAAAGCTGCAGGAGGGCCAGATTGAGCTGGATTTACCGGGGTATTATCAATATTGGAATTACGCAGAGAAGAAGGGATACAGCGGGACAGCAGTCTTTTCGAGAATAGAGCCACTCAGTGTAGCTTATGGTATTGGAGTGGAAGACCACGACAGGGAGGGAAGAGTGATTACCCTGGAGTTTGAGAACTTCTATCTAGTAACTGTTTACACTCCCAATTCTCAGGATGGATTGGCCAGACTGGAGTACCGTATGCAGTGGGAGGATGCCTTTCTGGCATACATAAACAGTTTGAATGAGAAAAAGCCTGTGATTTTCTGTGGGGACTTAAATGTTGCCCATCAGGAGATTGATTTGAAAAACCCAAAGACAAATCGTCAGAATGCAGGTTTTACGGATGAGGAGAGAGCGAAAATGACTGCCCTATTGGCAGCAGGCTACATTGACACCTTCCGCTATTTTTACCCGGACCAAAAGGATATTTATTCTTGGTGGTCCTATCGGTTTAAGGCAAGGGAGAAGAATGCAGGTTGGCGGATTGACTACTTCATTGCTTCTGAGAAGGTGAAGGAGAAATTGATCTCGGCCTCGATTCACAACGAGATATACGGTTCTGATCATTGTCCGGTAGAACTGGTGGCAGAGTTATAAGACAAAGATGAGGGAGATAGTGGGGGAGCAGCTTATGCAGGATTGGTTAAGATTGGATAATGCGGCACTCATATTTCCGGCGGTTCGAAAAACCGGCTGGAGTAATGCATTCCGGGTTTCTGCTACCTTGGCAGAGAAGATAGATCCTGTGTGTCTGCAGCAGGCAGTGGACAGCCTGCGGGAGCGTTTTCCTTCTGTTTATGTTTGTTTACACAGAGGGTTTTTCTGGTATTATCTGCAAAAATTAAAAACCTCACCTAAAGTCAGAGAGGATGCGGCGTGCCCATTGATACATATGACGAAGCCGGAGCTTCGGGAATGTTGCTTTCGGGTATTATATTATAAGAACAGAATTGCAGTAGAGTTTTTCCATGCGCTTACGGACGGAAATGGTGGGATGGTTTATCTCAAAACACTGACTGCTGCTTACTTGAGCTTGCGGTATGGATTCAAGCCTCAGGCACAGTATGGCGTGCTGGACTGGATGGCAGCTCCTGAGGAATCCGAACTAGAAGATAGCTTCCTTAAGGCAGCAGGGAGGATTGCCTTGGACCGAAAAGAAGAGAATTCTATTCATCTAAAGGGAACCAGGCGAAAGGATGGATTTCACTATCTTACAGTAGGTACTGTTTCGGAGGAAAAGCTAAAGGCCAGGGCGCAAGAGTACAATACCAGTGTGACAGCCTTCCTGGCAGCAGTGATGCTTCAGACAATATTGGACCTGGCAAAGCACAAGAAAACCCGCAAGTGGGCTAAGATAACCATTCCGGTGGATCTGCGGAGGCTGTTTGGCGGAAATACCCTTCGCAACTTTGTGCTGACAGTGAATGTGGGAGTGGACCCAAAGCTGGGGGAATATTCTTTGGAGGAGCTTTGTAAGGCAGTACAAAGTCAGATGAATAGCCAGATTACAGAAAAACAGATGGCAGCAAGAATTGCAGCCAATGTGAAGCCGGCTAGGATGATGTTGGTTCGAATCATGCCCTTGTTTATCAAAAATATAGCTTTGAAGCTGGTGTATCATTTCGTGGGTGAGAGTAAGGGCACATTAAATATATCAAATCTGGGGAGAAGTGAGTTGCCTCCGGAAATGGTGCCCTATGTAGAAAACCTGGATTTTATCATTGGTACCCAGGCGACTTATTTCCATAATTGCAGTGTTGTTACTTATAAAGGGAAGGTGCGTATTAATCTGATACGGAATGTGGAAGAGAGTGAATTGGAAAGAAACTTCTTTACAAGACTTCTGAAAATGGGGATACCTGTTAAGGTGGAGAGTAATTTTGGCGGAGGTTCATTATGTATTGCGCAAATTGCGGAGTGGAATTAGGGGAAGGAGAAAAAAGCTGTCCTCTTTGCGGCTTAGTGGCCTATCATCCGGATATGCCAAAGCAGAGCGGGGAGGGATTATACCCCGACGGTTTTGCACCAATTAAGGTAAAAAGGGGATATGTTAAACTATTTTTTAGTTTCTTCTTTGGTATTGCAGCCGGCACCTGTTTGTTGATTGATTATCTGATAAGCCATAGGATAGGGTGGTCTGGTATCGTTCTTATGAGCCTCCTTACAGGCTATGTTCTGCTTGTGTTGCCCCTGTGGTTTAAGAAAGGAAATTGGATTGTCTTTTTGTCCCTTGATACACTTGCAGTTGAGTTGCTTTTGCTCTATCTGAATCTGCACCTCGGAGGGCATTGGTTTTTGTCTTACGCCTTTCCCATTGCAGCTATGTACGGTATTATTTTGGTGACTGTAACAGCTCTGGCTATCTATGTACGAAGAGGTGTTTTCTATTTGATGGCCGGGAGCAGCTTTGCCTTGGCGGGCTCTATGATGCTGGTAGAATTCTTTGGTGCAATCACCTTTGAACGCAGAATGTTTGTGTGGAGCCTGTACCCCACTGCAGCGTTAGGGGCACTCGGCATTTTCTGGCTTTTAGCAGGTATCATTAAGCCCTTTGGCAATATGCTTCGAAAACGAATGTTCGTGTAACTACGATACCAGGGTACCAAGGTCTTTACCCACTTGAGCTTGCTCAAAAGTGGGTAATAGACTTTGGTACCCGCCCCAAATATGAGCATAAAAGTGGGACGCTAGTCCCACGATATGCGAATATTTGGTAGGATTGTGAGAGCGCGTAGCGCGGAACAATCCGTAGGTATCGTAAAACTGGATGATAAGGAGAATATTACTATGAAAAAAATCTGGAATTATAAGCCTTCAGACAAGGCTATGGTTTTCATCGGCAGCGTACTGATGTTGCTGATGCTGTACCCCTTGGTGCGATTAACACTGTATGCTGCGCCCTATTATGATGATTATGCCTATGGCACCTATCTTCATAATACGGTAATAGCAGGTGGGAGCCTTTGGGATTGCATTATGGCTGCTGTGGAACATACCCGAATGATGTGGTATGCCTTCCAAGGTACTTTCTCATCGATTTTCTTTATGAGTATGATGCCTGCGGCCTTTGGGGAGCAATACTATTTTCTGGGACCATTATTCTTGATTGTTATTTTTCTGATTGGGATCGCTGCCTTTGTGACGGTTCTTGTACGAGGGGTGTTAAAGGCGGATTGGTATCAAAATCTGTTAATGGTGTTTCTGACACAGGCCTTCTTGATTATTCTGATTCATTCTGCACAACAGGGCTTTTATTGGTACAACGGCGGAATGCATTATGTAGGGGGCTATGCCCATATGCTCCTGATGCTCAGCCTGCTCCTATATCTTGTGTTTGTAGGAGAATTCTCAAGGGGAAGACTTGTCAGAGTGAAAGTCGTTTTGGTCATCCTGGGTACTATGGTGTATGCCCTTTTTACCAGTGGAAGTAATTTTGTAACCACACTGCAGGGGCTGGTATTGGTGGCATCCTTAGCCGGTTTAGGAATCGTGTTAAAGAAAAAGAGTACACTTCTTATGATTCCGGCAGGAATTGTGTACATAATCGGGTTTTGTGTCAATGTGATGGCACCCGGCAACAATGTGAGAAACGGTCTTTATGACGGCTGGGGGTATTCCGCTCCGGAGGCTATTTTGCGTTCCTTTACGGAGGGCTTTCATTGGTTTTTTGAGTTTACGGGATGGGAAACCTTGCTGTTTTTACTGTTCTTATTCCCAATTATTTATCGAATCGTAAAAGCATCAAAGCTTAAGTTTTCCTATCCTGTACTAGTGCTTTTATGGTCAGTGTGCCTATATGCAACCGGATTTACACCAAGCCTGTATGCCACGGGACGAATTGATTTATCAAGAGTACGGAATGTAATCCATTTCACATTGCAGCTTTTGCTGATTTTCAATGAGGTGTATTGGACCGGCTTTGTATGTAGATATCTGGAAAAGCGTCAGGGAAAGGGGCTTTCCTGGGATGGCAGACCGATTTGGTGGATGTATGGCGTATGGGCTGTTTGCTTTTTGCTTGTCTTTGCCACAACAGAGGATAAGATTGGTGGCTTTTCTCCCTACGGGGCATATTATTATATTCATTCCGGGGAGGCCTATAACTTCCGTCAGGCGTACTTACAAAGAGTGGAAATTATTAAACAGGATAATCCGGATGTGGAGGTGGAGGAATACATTTATAGGCCTTGGTTCTTATGTCAGACCATGGATTTTGACACCAACCCGGAGGCAGAAATCAATGTACTGACAGCCAGGTATTATTTTAAAAATTCCATTCGACTAAAACCCAAGGAGTAGTGGGGAGGAGAACGCTGTGAATGCCTATAAAATTATGGTGGTAGAGGACGAGCCGGCCATTGCTCAGGGCATCAAGGCTCATTTGGAAAAGTGGGGCTATCAGGTGGAGCTGGTGGAGGATTTTATGAATGTCACGGAACAGTTTGTAAAGCAGAATCCACAGCTTGTTTTGATGGATATCGGACTCCCGTTTTACAACGGATTCTATTGGTGCGCTCAAATCAGACAGATCTCTAAGGTGCCTATTGTATTTGTGTCTTCTGCCCAGGATAATATGAATATCGTTATGGCCATTAATATGGGAGGGGATGACTTTATTTCCAAGCCCTTTGAACCGGAGGTGCTGGCAGCGAAGGTCCAGGCAATTCTAAGGAGGGCCTATGCCTTTCACGGAGAAACCAATGTACTTGCCTGGAAGGATGTTATACTAAATTTGTCAGATACTAATCTGATGCTGGGAGAACGAAAGCTGGAACTGACTAAAAATGAGTTTAAGATGATGCAGCTTTTGTTAGAGCATGCAGGAGAATGTGTATCCCGCGAGGAAATGATGAAGAGGCTGTGGGATAATGAGTGCTTTGTGGATGATAATACGCTGACAGTGAATATCACCAGACTTCGCAAAAAACTGGAAGCCGAGGGAAGAAGTGAATTGATTCAGACAAAAAAAGGCCTGGGTTATTGCCTGGGGAGTGAAGGTTAGGAGATGAAAAGTAAAAAACTGTGGTTATCCTATCTTAAGGAGAGAAAGGGTATGATATCTCTTTCACTGCTAAACGGGCTGTGCTTCCTCGTGATTTTACTGTTGGGGCACCTGGAATTGTGGAATCAGCTGCTTTATGCCTTTTTGCTGTCTATGTCGCTTTGCCTGATGGCAGGTTTTCTGGATGGGGTGAATTATGTCAGGGCGCGAAGGCTGTTGGAGCAAAAGAAACTGGCGGGAGCATCCCTTTTGGAGGATAGAGAGTGGCTTGAAGAGTTACAAGACAGAAGGGATGGGGATAGTCTCCAAGCAGATTTGGAGCTTTTGTTGGCAAATGTATGGGAAGGAACCTTGGAACGCCTGGAGGAATATCAAAGAGCTTCCAAAGAGCAGATGGACTATTATGTGATGTGGACCCATCAAATTAAGACTCCTATTGCTGCGCTTAGACTTTTGGTAGATGGGCTGCCGGATCCCAAGCTGGCATTTCGTCTGCGAGAGGAATGTCTCCGGATGGAGCAATATGTTGAGATGGTGCTTTGCTATCAGAGACTAGAGACCATGGGGCAGGATTTGGAGGTGGCTTCCTGTAAGCTGCGGGAGATGGTATCTGAGGTGGTCAAGAAACTGTCTGTCTCATTTATTAATTCTGCGATTCATTTGGAATTGGAGGACTTTGAGGACGAGATTTTGACAGATGAAAAGTGGTTTGCCTTCTGTGTGGAACAGTTGCTGTCAAACAGCATTAAATATACCGCACAGAAAAAAAGGATGACAGAAGAGTTTGAAGGAGAAATCAATATCCACGTAGAAGGTGATGAAGGGGATAGGTGGTTGGTCATCGAAGATAATGGAATCGGCATCCGTGCCCAGGATCTCCCCAGGGTGTTTGAGCGTGGATTTACCGGGTTTAACGGAAGGGCAGATAAAAAAGCAACAGGAATAGGGTTGTTTTTGACGAAGAAGATACTAAACAAGATGGGAAATCAAATTCGTTTGGAGAGTGAGGTTGGAACATATACCAGAGTCGGTATTTCCCTATATGCTTCACAGACAATCAAGGATTGATGAGGGAACGACCCGGTTCCTTACAACAATGTAAGGTTAGCAGAGGAAATGTAAGCTATATCAATGGCAGAGCATTTCCTCTTTTGGTATCCTTGGTCTATCGGGAGGGATACATAATCCCGGGAAGGAGATAGAAATGGCTTTTTTAGAGATTCACAATTTGATGAAGGTATATACTACCAGACTTGGAGGAAACAAGGTTCAGGCATTGCAGGATGTCAATTTTTCTGTGGAAAAAGGTGAGTATGTGGCGATTATGGGGGAGTCCGGCTCCGGAAAAACAACCCTGTTAAACATCCTTGCCTCCTTGGATAAACCGACTCAAGGGCAGGTTATCTTAAACGGACAGGATGTCACCAAGATTAAGCAAAAGGATTTATGTGCTTTCCGTAGGGAAAATCTGGGTTTTGTCTTTCAGGATTTTAATCTGCTGGACAGCTTGTCTTTAAAGGACAATATCTTCCTGCCCTTGGTGTTGTCAGGAGTTTCTCACAGAGATTTGGAAAAAAAAGTAAAACCTCTGGCAAAGAAACTGGGGATTGAAGAGCTGCTGGAAAAATATCCCTATGAGGTCAGTGGCGGGCAGAAACAGAGAACTGCGGTGGCAAGGGCGCTGATTACAAATCCCCAGTTAATTCTCGCAGATGAGCCCACAGGAGCCTTGGACAGCAAGGCCTCTGATAAGCTTTTGGAGCTCTTTTCCAAGGTGAATGAGGAAGGGCAGACCATTCTTATGGTGACCCATAGTATTCAAGCAGCCAGCAAAGCAAACAGGGTGCTTTTTATTAAAGACGGCGTGGTGTTTAACCAGATTTACCGTGGAGAAATGGGGGATGACGAGATGTACCGCAAAATCTCGGATACCCTGACTATGCTCCAAACCTCTCACCAGGAAGAGATTTAGGGGGTGGCTTGGATGAAAAAGACAATGCTTCTGCCAAGGATGGCAATTCAAAATCTGAAAAACAATGCAAACACCTATTTGCCCTATATATTAGCCAGTGTGTTTGGGTTATTTACCTATTTTTCCTTTGATTTACTGATGCGAAATGACATCATGAAGTATCTTCCCAAGGCAGCCTATGCCTATATGTTGCTTGCCGTAGGGAGGGTTCTGCTGATGATTATCCTGGTCCCTTTTTTGTATTACACAAACAGCTTCTTAATTAAGCGCAGGAAATCTGAATTAGGGCTTTACAGTGTCTTGGGTATGGAGAAGAAGCACATGGGGGGCATGCTTTTCTTGGAAAGTCTTTTGATGTACGGTGTGGTTGTGGTTCTTAGTACTTTGCTGGGTGTTTTATTCGGGAAGCTGATTTTCCTGATTCTGTTAAATGTGACAGGGATGCCTGTAGACTGCGAATTTCGGTTTTCTATTCAGTCTGTGCTGTATTCCATGCTGTATTATGGGGTGATATGCCTGATTAACCTGTTTATGAATCTGGTACAGGTGGGAAAGGCAAGCCCGGTGGAGCTTTTAAGCGGCTCCAGCAAGGGAGAGAAGGAGCCAAAGCATTTGTGGGTAGGAACCGTAATCGGTCTTTTGCTCACGGGAGGTGGCTACTATCTGGCAATCATTGCCAAGGTAGATATGTGGATTTATACCAACTTCTTTTTTGCAGTGCTTTTGGTAGTAGTGGGAACCCACTTTCTGTTTACTTCCACCAGCATTACCTTTCTCAAATTTTTAAAGAGAAATCGGCGTTTTTATTATAAACGGGACAACTTTACCGTGGTTTCCGGTATGCTGTACAGAATGAAAAAGAATGCGGCCAGTCTGGCAAATATCTGCGTTTTTTCTGCTATGGTTATGATTACATTCATCTGCACTGTCTGCGTGGTTGCGAAGGTGGATGAGGTGACAGAGCACAAATACCCTTACGAATTCGAGATGGATTTTCAGGCAGACAGGAAAGCAGACAGAGAAGCAATCCTAGGCCGTGCGAACCAATATGCGGAAGAGAATAAGCTTACCATAAAAAGAATGGTGGATTATGAATATGCATCCGTGAAAGGTACCCTGGAGGGGGAAAGCTTCAGGCTTCGGCAGGAAGGCGACGATTTTACCATGATGTTCTATATTGAACTTCTCACCGTAGAGGACTTGAATCGTCTCCAGAATACAGAGTTTACACTCAATCCGGGAGAGGTGGTTTTATTTACCAATGGGGAGGATTACGGCAGCAATCATATCCGATTAATGGATACAGACTTTACAGTCAAGGAAGAGATTGAGAGCTTTTTGCTGGATGAAAAGCACCCCTTCAGTTATTCCACCTACTATCTGCTGGCCTTTTGCAACAGGGATGAGCTGCTGCAGGTTGCACGGAAATTCGGAAATCCCCAACTGGATACCAAGTATTTTCTGGGCATCTCCACAGAGGGAGCCGAGGAGGACAAAAGCAACTTTTACTATGAGTTTGCCAATGATGGAGCAAATCAAACGCTGGTTTCACCGGAGGTAGAAAGAATTCTGGGAGGATTGTTGGAAGCCAGAGACAACAGGCAAGATTCCGAGGAAGTGAAGGTCTTATATGGGACTCTGGTGTTTATCGGCATCTTCTTTGGAGCTATCTTCGTGATTTTCATGCTTCTTATCCTGTATTACAAGCAGATTGTGGAGGGCTATGAGGATAAGCGAAATTATGAAATCATGGCGAAGGTGGGGATGAGTGATGAGGAGACCAAACAGAACATTTCAAAGCAGATTAAACTGACCTTCCTCTTACCCCTGGCTGTGGCAACCATACACACCTTAGTTGGAATGAATATGGTCAAAGAGCTGTTTATCACTTTAGAATTATATGACAATCATTTTGTTAACTTATGTACCTTGGGAGTCTGTGTGGTATTTGCAATTTTTTATGGACTCAGCTATAAAAAAACAGCAAAAGCATATTATAAGATAGTGAAGCATTAGGGACGGAGTTTTTTGTTGCTTTTGCTTATGACGACTTTACCCGGCCGGTGGGAATCGCCTCAGGGTCTACTTGCGGCACCGGCAGAGACCGGCTATCACTGTTGTTTAC
>CAMAHO010000002.1 GCA_945834545.1 uncultured Lachnospiraceae bacterium
AATGGCAGGGTAGGCACTGGAGCATTTTAACAATACCACCTGATTGTTCTTTCCCTGACTGCGAATTGCTGCCAAAGCTTCCTCAATCTCCGTGACACTGCTCATTCCGGTGGACAAAATAATCGGCTTTCCCGTATTGGCAATGTACTTAATCAGCGGAATGTCAACCAGCTCAAAGGATGCTATTTTATAATATTCCATGCCCAGTTTTTCCAAGAAATCCACTGAAGTGATGTCAAAGGGTGTGGACAAGAAATCCAGCCCCAGTCTCTCCGCCTCCTGCTTTAGCTCTGCCTGCCACTCCCAGGGAGTATAGGCCTTACCGTACAGGGAGTACAGGTTTTCCCCCTCCCAGGTGCCGTTTTGTACCTGAAAATACTGGTTATTGCAGTCTATGGTCAGGGTATCCGGGGTATAAGTCTGAATCTTGATGCAGTCTGCGCCGGCTTGGGCCGCAGCCCGGATAATCTCAAGGGCCTTCTCCTTATTTCCATTGTGGTTTCCCGACATCTCGGCAATCATATAGGTTCCTTTTTTTAACTTTTCATAAAGGTCCATCTAAGCTTCTCCTTCCTTGGCCTGTTCACTTTCCTCAAACCCTTTTCTGCACAATACCATAGTAAGCAGGAAGCTTAATACAAAGCCCAACACCATGGATAACAGAAATGGCAGAAATCCCGGACCCACATATGCTACACTGGTTAAGAAACTGGGGAAGGCAAAGGAGGTACAGTGGGTTCCTGCCGCCCCTACCACAGCTCCGCCCACAGCACCGGAAATACAAGCTGCCAGCATGGGCTTTACCAAAGGTACATTCACACCAAATAATGCCGGCTCCGTGACACCCAAGGCTGCGGTCAGCGATGCCTGATATGCAATACTTTTCTTCTTTTTGTCCTTTTTATAGTTTAGTGCAACCGCCAAGGCAGCTCCTGCCTGTCCATAGACAGCTGCGCCCACCAAAGGCATAATGACATCATAGCCTTGAAGGGCAATATTGTTGATGCTCACCGGCACCACGCTCCAATGTGCCCCAACGACCACCATAGGCTGCATGACAAAACCCATAAAGGCTCCCGCCACAATGGCGTTCCAATCATAGATGGCAAAAAACACCTTGGTTAATACATCGCCAATCAGCGAACCGATGGGTCCAAACACCAGGAAAGTAATCGGCAACACTATCAGACAACACAAAATCGGCTTCATAAATCCTTTTATGTTTTCCCCCAGATACTTGTCGCAGGGCTTTTCCACAAAATGCAACAGCCCCACCGCCATAAGCACCGGGATGACGCTGGAATGGTACACCGTAGAAGGAATGGTCAGTCCCAGGAAGGGCATAGTCCCACCGTTTTCCAGTACAGCCACCACCTCCGGATACAGCATAGCAATGGGAATCAACAGAGAAATAAAGGGGTCCGTCTTCCACTGCTTCGCCGCCGTAATCGCAAGAAAAAAGGGCAAAAAATAAAAAAAGCCGTCTGCTACTGCATAGAATATCTGATACACTCCGCTTTCCTGCGTAATCCACCCAAACTGTGCAGCAAGCACCACCACGCTCTTTAATATACTGGCTCCTGTTATACTATTTATAATCGGGAAAAAAATACCTGAAATCTGGTCAATGACTTTCTTGTACATAATGCTCTCCTTGTTGCATTAGGGACGGGGTTCTTTGCTGCCCATCTGTGTCCCTTATGCAACACATTATATACTGATATGAAGAAATGTTGCAATAGGGACGGAGTTTTTTGCTGCTCATTCTTCTTTCTCTTCCATTAACCTCTGCTGCTTCTCTAAACTTTTACAGATAGACCTATATGTCTTTCCTGTCAATCTCCCTAGCTGCCGTACTGAAATCCCCGCGTGGTAGAAGGCAAACAAATAGTATTCAAAAGAATCCACACTTAATCTGCAGAACTCTTTTAATGATTTACAAGAAGTAAATGATACTATTAATTCTCTGGTTTCCTCATCTGTATATGCGCTATAGGGTTTCTCCTCCATGCCCAATTCTCTCGTATCTGTTTGCAAAAAATGCAATAATCCATCCTGATTTCCAAAGAGCGAAAGTGGGGTTTTCACATCAATCCATTTTATTCTGTTTTCAGAATATGCACCATAGCTGCTCCAAGGATATTCGCCTACCTTGGTCTCCACACCTGCATGCAACGGATTTTGATGTACGTAACGAAACACGCGCATAAAATAGCCCTGGTCATTGATAGGTTCACTACGAAATCGATCCTGAAATAAATACCCCTGTCTTTCATATTTCGCATTGTACCATTTGGCAAATGTAACCTGGATTTTTCTCATAATATTCCCTAAATTGCCTTTTGTGTTTCCTAGCAATAAATGCACATGATTACTCATCAAGCAATACGCGAATATTTGAAAATCCTCCTGCTTTTGATAGTGCTCCAAAATACTCAAAAATGTGCTGAAATCGTCTTCCTCTTCAAAAATAATGCTCTTATTGATTCCCCTGGCTATCACGTGATATATATCCAGATTACTGATTTCTCTTGCTTTCCTTGGCATATGTCCTCCTAGTATTCATTTGTTTTCCGTTTGAAAGTTTGGTCGAATGACCAGCAAATACAGAATCTACAGAAATATTTAAATTATCATAACAGATATTACATCAAAAAACAAGCAACATTAGGGACGGAGTTTTTTGCTGCTCATCTCCGTCCCAAATGCTGCTCAAAGTCCACAAGCCAAGAGTTTATATTCTCTTCATTATTGATATGTTTCGTTAAAATAAGATACATCTCATCTATCGGCTGCACCTAAGTAGCAACAAATGGGACAGAGATGAGCAACAAAAAACTCCGTCCCTAATGCATCAAGGATTCGTCTACGGCCATAGCTGCGGCGCGGCCTTCTGCGATGGCCCATACTACAAGAGATTGACCGCGATGCATATCGCCTGCGGTAAAGACGCGGTCCTTGGAGGTTGCGTAAGAGTTTGGTGCAGTTGCCACATTGGTGCGATTGTCAAGCAAGACACCAAAGCTGTCTGTTACATAGCTCTCACTGCCTAGGAAGCCGGCAGCAATGAGAACCAAATCCGCCTTTAATTCCTTCTCTGTGCCGGGAACCGGTTCCATGACAAACCTTCCGGAAGAGGGATCCTTCTTGGAGGCTAGCTCTACCGTCTTTACACCTCGAAGATTCCCCTTGGCATCCTTTAAAAACTCGGTTACGGTTGTCTTAAAGATGCGAGGGTCTTTGCCAAATTTGGCAATGGCCTCCTCCTGACCATAGTCGGTCTTTAACACCTTTGGCCACTCCGGCCAAGGATTGTTCTCTGCCCGTGTTACGGGTGCGGGAGGCATCATCTCCAACTGAGTCACACTGCCGGCACCCAAACGGATACTGGTACCTACACAGTCATTTCCCGTGTCGCCACCGCCGATGACAATCACATGCTTTCCTTCCAAGCTTCCGAAGGAAAAACCCTGAAAGGACATAACCTTTGCGGAATCATAGTCACAGTCCATGAGCTTCTTGCTGACCTCCTTTAGAAAGTCAACTGCAAAATAGATTCCCTTTGCATCCCTCCCGGGGGCAGTAATATCTCTGGGGTGAGAGGCACCACAGCACAAAATCACTCTGTCAAATTCCTTTAACAGCTTGGACGCCTTCTCCTCTTTTCCCACATCCACACCGCACTGGAAGCGAATTCCTGCTGCCTCCATCAAGGCAATTCTTCGGTCAAGAACTCTCTTATCCAGCTTCATATTGGGAATGCCGTAACGAAGCAATCCGCCGGGTCTGTCGCTTCTTTCAAAGACAGTTACCTGATGGCCTCTGTGATCGAGCCACTGTGCAGCTGCCAGACCCGAGGGACCGCTGCCCACGATGGCAATCTTCTTGCCGGTCTGCACAGGAGACGCTTCCTCTTTCACCAGACCATGCTCATAGGCATACTCAATAATCGCTCTCTCATTCTCCTTAGTGGAAACAGCGCCGCCGTGCAGTCCACAGGTACAGGCTGCCTCGCAGAGAGCCGGGCAAACCCTGGAGGTAAACTCCGGAAAGCTGTGGGTTTTACTCAGTCTGCTGTATGCCTGCTCCAAATTGCCCTTGGAGACCAAATCGTTGGTCTCCGGAATCAGGTTGTGGAGAGGACAACCCGATACCATACCCGCTATCATCATGCCCGACTGACAGAAGGGCACGCCGCAATCCATACATCTGCTGCCCTGTTTCACCGTTTCCTTGACAGGCAGGACGGTGTGAAATTCTTCAAAACTTTTGATGCGCTCCAAAGGGCTAACCAAGGGGGCATCTTTTCTCTCATACTCTAAGAATCCTGTTGCTTTTCCCATTTTCCTCACCTAACCCTTTCTATTTGTCCGTAAAGCTTGCGTAAAACGCTTCAATCTGCGCATCCTTGGTACTCATTCCGCGCTCCTTAAACTCATAAGTAAGCTCCACCATCTTCTTATAATCAGCGGGAATAATCTTTTTGAACTTCGGTATATACTCCTCAAAATGCTCTAAAATGTCCTGGGCTTTTCTGGAATCGGTATAGGCCACATGCTTTTTTAGCATACTGCGAAGCTCTTCCTTGTCCGCCTTCTCGGTCAGCTGCTCCATGAGAATCATTTCCTTATTGATATTGCGATACAGACTGTTGTCCTCGTCCAGCACATAGGCCACACCGCCACTCATACCGGCTGCAAAGTTCTTTCCGATGGAGCCCAAGATGACAGCCAGACCGCCGGTCATGTACTCACAGCCGTGTTCTCCTACACCCTCAACCACACATTTGGCTCCGGAGTTACGAACACAGAATCTCTCACCGGCCTTTCCTGCGATGTAGGCTTCTCCAAGGGTTGCTCCGTACAGGGCAACATTTCCGATAATGATGTTATTCTCTGCATCATAGCCGGCATTCTTAGGGGCCTTTACGATGAGCTTTCCTCCTGACAAGCCCTTGCCGAAATAATCGTTGCTGTCTCCTTCAAGCTCCAGGGTAAGTCCCTTGGGAATGAAAGCTCCAAAGCTCTGGCCGCCTGCACCCTTACACCCAAGTACAAGGGTATCCTCTGCCAGCCCTTCTCCATGCTTTCTGGTAATCTCAGCCCCAATCAGGGTACCAAAGGTTCGGTCAATATTGGTCACCTTCACCTGGGTTTTGTATTTCTTGCCCTTGCCAATGGCCTCTCTGAGAGCCTTATCCTCTGCCATCAGTCTTTCATCCTTTGTGTTCTCCAGGGCAAAGTCATACGCACAGGCAGGGTCAAAAACCTTCTCCTCCAGGGAATTCCGGCTCAAGATGGACTCCAGGTTAATCTTAGATCCATTTCCCTGAAGCTCCTCTTTCTTCTTTAACAAATCTGTCCGACCAACCAGCTCATTCACAGTACGAACGCCCAGTTTCGCCATATATTCACGCAGCTCCTCTGCTATAAAGAGCATGAAGTTTTCCACATACTCAGGCTTGCCAATAAAGCGCTTTCTAAGCTCCGGATTCTGGGTGGCAATGCCCATAGGACAAGTATCCAGGTTGCAGACACGCATCATAACACAGCCCAAGGTAACCAGAGGTGCCGTTGCAAAACCAAACTCCTCCGCACCCAGAATAGCAGCGATAGCCACGTCACGGCCGCTCATAAGCTTTCCGTCGGTCTCAATGACCACGCGGTTTCGCAGACCATTCTGCAGTAGGGTCTGATGGGTTTCCGCAAGGCCCAGCTCCCAGGGCAGACCTGCATTGTGTATGGAGCTTAAGGGAGCAGCGCCTGTACCGCCGTCATAACCGGAAATCAGGATGACGCCGGCGCCAGCCTTGGCTACACCTGCTGCAATGGTTCCTACTCCTGCCTCAGATACCAGCTTGACAGAGATTCTTGCATATTTATTTGCATTCTTTAGGTCATAAATCAGCTGAGCCAGGTCCTCAATGGAGTAAATATCGTGATGAGGGGGAGGAGAAATCAGACTCACACCGGGAGTGGAGTGTCTGGTTTTTGCTATCCAAGGGTAGACCTTTCCTCCGGGCAGATGACCGCCCTCACCGGGCTTAGCGCCCTGAGCCATCTTAATCTGCAGCTCCTTAGCACTCACTAAATAACGGCTGGTCACACCAAAACGACCGCTGGCAACCTGTTTGATAGCAGAGCTTCTGTCGTGCTCTGTCCCCGCGCTGGCCAGTCTCTCGTCACTTTCACCGCCCTCACCACTGTTTGATTTTCCGTGAAGGTGATTCATGGCAATGGCCAAAGCCTCATGGGCTTCCTCTGAAATGGAGCCATAGGACATAGCACCGGTCTTAAAGCGCTTTACGATTTCCGTAGCACTTTCCACCTCAGAAAGATCAATTCCCTTCTCCGGATAGACAAAATCCATCAGACTTCGCAGATAACCGGTTTCCTCCTTATCAACCATCTGGGTATAGAGCTTGAATTTCTCATAGCTTCCCTCTCTGGTAGCCATCTGCAGCATATGGATGGTCTGAGGATTGTACCTGTGGGTTTCCCCGTTTGCACGCATCTTGTGTCTTCCCATAGAATCAATGGTCATGTCCGTAGGAAGTCCTAAGGGATCAAAGGCAAGGGAGTGCTGCTTATCCACTTCCCTGGCAATATCTTCTATTGTAATACCGTCGATGCGGGATACCGTACCGGTAAAATACTTCTCCACCACCTTTTGGGAGATACCGATTGCCTCAAAGATTTTGCTGCCCTGATAGGATTGAATGGTGGAAATACCCATCTTGGAAGCCACCTTGACAATCCCCTGAATGATGGCATTGTCGTAATCTCTGGCAGCCGCATAATAATCCTTATCTAACAGTCCCTCTTCAATCAGGCTGGCAATGGATGCATGTGCCAGATAGGGATTCACCGCACACGCACCATAGCCAAGGAGGGTTGCAAAATGGTGTACCCCGCGGGGTTCACCGGATTCCAAAATGAGGGACATAGCAGTACACTTCTTGGTCTGAACCAGATGTCTGTGAACAGCCGCCACTGCCAACAGAGAAGGAATCGCCACATGATTTTCATCCACTCCTCTGTCCGACAAAATCAAAATGTTACAGCCATCCCGATAGGCCCTGTCTACTTCCACAAACAAATGCTCCACAGCTCTCTCCAGGGGAGAAGATTTGTAAAATAAGGTAGAAACCTTTGCCGCCTTGAAACCATTCTTGTTCAGGTGCGAAATCTTCATCAAATCCAAATCGGACAGAATAGGATTCTTAATCTTAAGAACATGACAGTTCTCCGGCTTTACAGAAAGCAAATCTCCGTTTTTGCCCGCATACACTGTGGTGGCAGTGACAATCTTTTCTCTCACCGCATCAATGGGCGGATTGGTAACCTGGGCGAATTTTTGTTTAAAATAATAAAACAGCGGCTGATATTCCTTGGAAAGAGCGGCAATTGGCGTATCCACACCCATAGCCCCAATGTGCTCCGCACCGTTTAAGGCCATACTGCCAATCTCTTCCTTGTAATCCTCGTAGGTATAGCCAAAGGCCTTCTGGAGCTTGGTAAGCTCCTCTTTTCTATAGGAAGGAACCTTTTCATTGGGAATCTTAAGCTCTGCTAGATTAATCAGATTAGCATCCAGCCACTCACCGTAGGGCTCACAGCCTGCATACTTCTCCTTAAGCTCCTCATCGTAGATGATTTTGCCCTGCTTCATATCCACTAACAGCATTTTGCCGGGATGTAGTCTTTCCTTCTTTAAGATATGAGCCTCATCCAATTCCAGAACGCCAACCTCGGAGGAAAGCACCAGTCTTCCGTCATCCATCACATAATAACGGGAGGGACGAAGACCGTTTCTGTCAAGAATGGCACCCATGACATCACCGTCGGAAAACAGAATGGACGCCGGTCCATCCCAGGGCTCCATCATAGTGGCATAATACTGATAGAAATCTCTTTCCTTCTGGGAAATGGTATCGTTGTGCTCCCAAGGCTCGGGAATCAAAATCATAGCAGCCAAGGCCGGGTCCATGCCGGACATAATCATAAACTCCAGAGCATTATCCAGCATAGCGGAGTCAGAGCCCTCTGCTGAGATAATGGGCAGAACCTTGGTAAAGTCCTCCTCGCTAAAGCAGCTTACATGCATGGTCTCCTCTCTGGCTAACATCTTATCTACATTGCCCTTAATGGTATTGATTTCCCCGTTGTGTACCATAAAGCGGTTGGGATGTGCGCGAACCCAGCTGGGGTTGGTGTTGGTAGAGAACCTGGAATGCACCAGGGCTACTGCGGAAGCAAAATCGCTGTCCTGCAGATCCGTAAAGAAGGTACGAAGCTGTCCCACCAGAAACATTCCCTTGTATACGATGGTTCTGCAGGATAGGGAGGGCACATAGGTATTGTCATTGCTTTGCTCAAAGACACGACGAACCACATAGAGCTTGCGGTCAAACTCCAAATCCGTCATATCCTCCTCTGGTCTCTTGATAAAGGCCTGCATAATCACAGGGCAGCTCTCTAGGGCCTTCTGCCCTAACACCTGGGGCGCATTGGGCACCACTCTCCAACCAAGCAGAGTCAGACCCTCCTTTTTCAGGATGACCTCAAACATCTTTTTTGCCTGGTTTCTTTTTAATTCATTTTGGGGAAAGAAAAACATTCCCACCGCATAGCTTCTTTCCTTACCCAGAGTAATCCCCAGCTCCTTGCAAACCTTCCCAAAGAAAGCGTGGGGAATCTGGGTTAAAATACCAACGCCGTCACCAGTCTTTCCTTCTGCATCCTTGCCGGCTCTGTGCTCTAGGTTTTCCACAATACTCAGGGAATCCGCCACAATCTGATGACTTGCCTTTCCGTGGATATCTACAATCGCACCGATACCACAGTTATCATGCTCGAAGCTGCTATCGTATAAAGCCCCCTGGGCTGTCTGTTCCTTTACCTGAAATAATTCCTGACTCATAACCTCTCCTCCTTCATCTGAAGTGCTGCCTGTATTAGTCCCTGAAACAGTGGATGGGGTGCATCCGGTCTGGACTTAAACTCCGGATGTGCCTGGGTTGCCACAAAGAAGGGATGTTCCTTTACCTCCACCATCTCCACAATGTGACCATCCGGGGAAAACCCGGACAATACCATGCCATGCGTTTCTAATACCTCCCGATACTCGTTATTCACCTCGTATCTGTGTCGATGACGCTCAGAAATCATTTCTTTTCCATATAATTTATAGGCTACTGTATCCTTCTTTAACATACAGGGATATGCACCTAACCGCAGAGTTCCCCCAAGGTTTTCCACACCATTCTGGTCGGGCATGAGGTTAATTACCGGGTGCTTTGTCTCCGGAACCAACTCAATACTGGCTGCGCCCTCCAGTCCGCAGGCATTGCGTGCATATTCCACAATGGCAAGCTGCATGCCAAGGCACAGACCCAGATAGGGTATGCCCTTCTCCCTACTGTAACGGATGGCCGTAATCATTCCCTCTGTTCCACGCTTTCCAAAGCCTCCGGGAACCAGAATGCCGTTTACTCCGGACAGGAGGGAGTCCACCGTCTCCTCCGTCACCTCTTCCGAATCAATCCAGCGTATCTGAACCTCTGCCAGATTTGCGATACCGCCGTGCTTTAGGGCCTCCACTACACTTAGGTAGGCATCATGCAAAGCCACATACTTTCCTACCAACGCAATTTCCACACTGGTTTTGGGATGATGAAAATCCTCCACCAGCTTCTTCCATTTTGACAAATCCGGCTCCGGGCAGGGGATATGCAGGCATTCGCAAACGGCCTTTGCAAGGTTTTCCTCCTCTAACATCAAAGGCACCTCGTACAAGGATTGAGCATCCAGGTTCTGCAACACATGCTCCTTGGGCACATTACAGAACAAAGCGATTTTCTCCTTCATATGCTCGTCTACCGGGTAATCCGAACGGCACACCAAGATATCCGGCCAGATACCCATGCTCTGTAAGCTCTTTACGCTCATCTGTGTGGGCTTTGTCTTCATCTCACCGGAGGCTTTGAGGTAAGGAATCAAGGTGACCTGAATCATGATGGCGTTCTCTCTACCCACTTCAGCCTGGAACTGGCGGATGGCCTCTAAAAAGGGCTGGCTCTCAATATCTCCTACCGTTCCGCCAATCTCAATGATGGAGATGGTGTCTTCCTTGTCATCCTTAGCCTTATAGAATTTATCCTTTATCTCATTGGTGATATGGGGAATGACCTGAACGGTTCCTCCGCCATAATCACCATGTCTTTCCTTATTTAAGACGGACCAGTAGATTTTCCCTGTTGTAACATTGGAATTTCTATCCAGGCTCTCGTCGATGAATCTTTCATAGTGACCCAAATCCAAATCGGTCTCTGTACCATCATCCGTCACAAACACCTCTCCATGCTGGATGGGATTCATGGTACCTGGGTCCACATTAATATAAGGGTCAAACTTCTGCATGGTAACATGATAATTCCTTGCCTTCAAAAGCCGCCCCAAACTGGCTGCAGTGATGCCCTTTCCTAAGCCGGAAACAACACCGCCTGTCACAAACACATATTTAACCATTCTCTCTCTCCTTTTAAGGTCTCCCGTATACACTAATGTACGGGCTTGACCCTCTTATGTGTTCTCCGTTCCCACGCTCTCGCTCCGTAAAACGCGTAGCGGTACATAAGGTGCTAAAGTACAGCACCTAAGTACCGACGCGTTTTAAGGGGGAACTTGAGAATACATAAGAGGGTCTGCGCCCTTATCCTTAAAATGGGATACCTAAAAAATCATTTTGAATCTTTCTTACAAAGCTTGTAAGTATTCTTTTGTTTGAAATTGTAAGTGGGTTATTCTACATCCTGCAGGGCTTCGAAGTCCTCTTCACCGGTACGGATCTTGACAACCTTTTCCACAGGGTAAACGAAAATCTTACCGTCTCCGATATGGCCTGTATAAAGGGCTTTCTTAGCTGCCTCGATAACGGACTCTACAGGAATCTTGCTGACTACTACGTCAACCTGTACCTTAGGAAGAAGGGTGGCATCCATCTCAACACCACGATATCTTTCGCCGGCACCCTTTTGGATACCACAGCCCATAACCTGTGTTACGGTCATACCGGTTACACCCAAATCGTTCAGGGCTTTCTTTAATGCATCGTATCTGGAAAGCTTTGCAATGATTACGACCTTGCTGATGCCGGTAGGTGCTAAAGGTGCCACAACAGGAACGGCTGCATCCTTCTTTGCCTGGCTTGCGCTCTCATACTCTGCAACACCTAAGCTGGTGTTCTCGTTCACACTCATTGTCATAGTGTTGGAGATATCCATAATGCTGAAGCCTGCATAAGCACTTGGCAAGCCGTGCTCGGTAGCATCCAGACCGATGATTTCTTCCTCTTCAGTAACGCGAAGACCGAATATTGCTTTGATTACAAGGAAGGTAATGGTGATTGTCACTGCAGTCCAAGCTGCAACAGAGGCAAAACCGACAAACTGGATACCTAACAATTGAAAACCACCGCCGTAGAACAAACCTACCAGTTCTTCCCCTTCGCCGTTTGCAATGCTGTAGCCGGGAGCCGTGTTGGTAGCAAATAAGCCTACTGCAAGAGTACCCCAGATACCGTTTAAGCAGTGAACTGCAACTGCACCAACGGGGTCATCAATATGTAATACATTGTCTAAGAACCAAACGCCGAAGCAAACCAGCAAACCGGCAACTGCACCGATGATGATAGAGCCAAGGCAATCTGTTACATCGCAGGGAGCAGTGATCGCTACCAGACCTGCAAGGGATGCGTTGAGACACATAGAAACATCCGGTTTGCCATACTTGATCCAGGTAAAGATCATACATACAACAGTAGCGATTGCAGGAGCAACGGTTGTGGTAAGGAAAACAGAGCCAAGCTGCTCTAAGCTGGTACAAGCTGCACCGTTAAATCCATACCAGCCAAGCCATAGGATGAACACACCAAGGGCACCGATGGGAAGATTGTGACCGGGGAAAGCATTTACCTTTTCTACCTTTCCGTCCTTACCGGTTACAAACTTACCGATACGAGGTCCAAGAATCTTGGCACCAATCAAAGCAGAGATACCACCTACCATATGGATTGCACAGGAACCTGCGAAATCGTGGAAGCCCGTCTGAGAAAGCCAGCCGCCACCCCAAATCCAGTGTGCTTCGATAGGATAAATCAAAGCGGAAATAACGGCTGAGTAAACACAGTAGGAAAGGAATTTGGTTCTCTCTGCCATAGCACCGGAAACGATAGTTGCTGTGGTAGCACAGAATACCAGGTTGAATACGAAATTCGAGAAATCAAAGCTTTCGTATGCTGTAAAGATATCAAAGCCGGGTTTTCCGATGAGACCTACCACATCCTCACCAAGCAACAGGCTAAAGCCGATCAATATAAAAACTACGGTACCGATACAAAAATCCATCAGGTTCTTCATCAGGATGTTTCCTGTATTCTTAGCTCTGGTAAAGCCTGCCTCTACCATCGCAAAGCCTGCCTGCATCCAAAATACCAGGGCAGCGCCGATTAAGAACCACACGCCAAACACTTGGCCGCTAACAGCACTCATAATTTCTTCTGTCATAATAGTTTCCTCCTCATATAAATGGAAAGGCACGTTCCCCTTGGGAACGCGCCTTTGCGTTTAAAATAATATATAAGATAATACCTGCGGATTTCTCCGTACTTTGTACTCTCGCAATCCTATCAAATATTCGCATATAGTATGCTCATATTTGAGCGGGTCCCAAGGTCTGTTACCCACATTTGAGTAAGCTCATGTGGGTAAAGACCTTTTGACCCTGGTATTATACATAGAACAGTATCTTTGCATAATCCGGATAAGGAAGTACATCCTCAGGAAGCAGTTCCTCTGCCTCATCTGCAACCTTGCGAAGCTCTTCCATCTTAGCCAGAATGGTTGCCTGATAGTACTTAGCAGCTACCAGCGCCTCTGTCAGACCTTCTGCCGTTTCAATCTCTCCTGCCAGCTCACTTACCAGTTCAGAAATGCTGTCATACTGACCGGAAAGCTTTGTCAAAAGACGAACCTCAGCATTTACCGAAAGGCTGTCACACACTGCCTTCTTCTTGGAAACAGAAGTAGCGATCTGATCCATATACTCCATAAGAGCCGGTAAGAACTGCTTATTGACCATATCTACCATTGTCTTAGCTTCAATATGAATGGTCTTGGTATAGTTCTCTAAGAGAATCTCATATCTGGAGTAAATCTCACTCTCCGTAAAGATATGATGCTTTGTAAAAAGCTTCTTATTCTTATCTGCCACAAACACAGGAAGTACATCCGGTGTGGACTTGTAGTTGTATAAGCCTCTCTTTTCTGCCTCTGCTACCCACTCATCGGTATAGCCGTTTCCGTTAAAGATAACCTTCTTGTGCTCTGCGATTCTGTCCTTCAATAGGCTGTGAATCTTGTCAGTCATCTGGTCAGCAGCTACATCCTTAAGCTCTTCATAAATCTTAGACAACTCTTCTGCCACTGCTGTATTTAACACCACATTGGGTCCGGATACAGAAAGGGAAGAGCCCAGGGAACGAAACTCGAACTTATTACCGGTAAATGCAAAAGGTGAAGTTCTGTTACGATCCGTTGTATCCTTAAAGAAATGAGGAAGTACACTGGCGCCGATATCCATAGTCACCTTTTCCTTATTTCCAAAGAAAGTGTCATTCTCAATGGACTTTAGTACCTCGGTAAGCTCATCTCCCAGGAATACGGAAATAATAGCAGGAGGTGCTTCGTTGGCTCCCAGTCTGTGGTCGTTTCCGGCAGATGCAACCGACAATCTCATCAAATCTGCATAATTGTCAACTGCCGAGATAACTGCCATGAGGAATACCAGGAACTGTGTATTCTCTGCTGGAGTCTTGCCGGGGTCTAAGAGGTTTACCCCGGTATCCGTAGTCATGGACCAGTTGTTGTGCTTTCCGGAACCGTTGATTCCTGCGAAAGGCTTTTCGTGAAGGAGACATACAAAGCCGTGTTTGTCTGCTACCTTTCTCATCACATCCATTGTCAACTGGTTGTGGTCCACTGCCACATTGGTGGTATCAAATACAGGTGCTAGCTCGTGCTGAGCAGGTGCTACCTCGTTGTGTTTTGTCTTAGCGGGAATTCCCAGCTTCCAAAGCTCCTCATCCAGGTCGTGCATATAAGCGGAAACTCTGGGCTTTAAGGCTCCGAAATAATGGTCCTCCATTTCCTGTCCCTTAGGAGGCTTCGCACCAAGCAAGGTTCTGCCGGTGAAAATCAAATCCATTCTCTTCTTGAAGTCTTCCTTATCTACCAGGAAGTACTCCTGCTCAGGACCTACTGTGGTAGCAACACTCTTCACCCCTGTGTTGCCCAACAGTCCAAGCACCTTAACTGCCTCCTTGTTTAGTGCCTCCATAGAACGAAGGAGAGGAGTTTTCTTATCCAGTGCTTCACCACTGTAGGAACAGAAGGCTGTGGGTATGTAAAGCGTTCCATCCTTGATGAAGGCCGGTGAAGTAGGATCCCAGGCTGTATATCCTCTGGCTTCAAAAGTTGCTCGAAGTCCTCCTGAAGGGAAACTGGAAGCATCCGGTTCACCCTTAACCAATTCCTTTCCGGAGAATTCCATGATTACCTCGCCGTTTCCTACGGGATTGATAAAGCTGTCGTGCTTCTCAGCAGTGAAACCGGTCATAGGCTGGAACCAGTGAGTGAAATGAGTTGCCCCATGCTCTACTGCCCATTCCTTCATAGCGATTGCTACTGCATTGGCTACATCCAATTCCAAATGAGAATTGGTATCAATTGTCTTTCTAAGTGCTTTATAAATATCCTTAGGGAGCTTTTCACGCATTACTCTGTCGTTAAACACCAAGCTTCCATACATTTCAGGTACTGTCATCTCTCTTTCTCCTTTCTCACTTTTTATGAGCGCCCTTAAGTTGCGCATCCTTAAGAACCACTCATAGAAATAAAGAAAAGGCGCCTTGGACTAATCCAAAGCGCCTTTGCTTATGGGTGTACTTTAGCACTTTCGTTTTTTCTTGTCAACACTTTTTTGAAACAATGTTTGAAACCTCTTTTCGAGTGCAAATAAAAGAATCATTCCCAGGGAAAAGCATCCCCAGGATCAGAGAGTTATCATTAAATCTCATGTGTGTCACTATCTTCATTTGACCCATCGTAGGCATTTTTCTCTACATAGCTCATCATCTGGTTATTAAGAATCACGTAGAAGCAATACGCCAGCAATCCTCCCAACAGTCCTGTAATACTCGGATTGACCTTGCGTACTCCCATCAAAATGACAATACAAAACCAGAAGACAACAAAACCTGCAATGCGGAAGATATGTTCCTTTAGCCATTTCTTCTTAAAAAACTGAATTCGTTCTTTCAGGGTAAAGCTGCTGGCCTTTATGGTCTGCGTCAGATTCTCCTCCGCAGCCTCCTTGTATTCCTCATTAGAAAGCCGCTTTCCGCTCAAAATCTCATTGATACTAACCCCAAACAACTCGCTCATGGCAAGAAGTGCATCCGCCGGTGGCAGATAAGTACCGGTTTCCCAGCGTGACACCGTTTTATTCGTCACGCCTATTTTCTCGCCAAGCTGTTCCTGGGTAAGCCCCTTTTCCTTGCGAAGCTCTGCTATAAATTTACCACTCTTTTCAAAATCCATTGTCGTTCACCTCCAAGGACACTATACCAGTTTTTCACTATTTTGTCTTTCCCATAAACAGCGAATTGGTCTCAGGCTGGTCCTGGGGACGCTAAAAAGTGGCTTTTTTACTGTCCCCGGTGGTCCTTTTGTCAGCAGAGTTAGCGCAGGATAAAGGCAGCCCTCCATAGATGGCTTTCCATCAATTCACGGAGAATGCTTCGTTTTTCTTAATACTTTGCCCATAACCAGAGAGCCTTCGACACGATGTCGAAGGCAGTCGCCCCTGAGCCAGGACGGCGAATGGGCGACGGTCTCGTACGATGCCAAAAATGAAATCAAAGTATTTAGAAAAACCAGCATTCGCAGTGTGATGGAAAGCCACCTATGGAGGGTTGCCTTACCCCCGCGCTAACTCACAGACATAAAAAGGACCACCGGGGACAGTAAAAAAGCCACTTTTTAGCGTCCCCAGGACCACCTAAAACAAAAGGGACCGTCCAAAGCGGAGAGAGAGAGAGGGGTTTGCTTTGGACAGTCCAGGAAGCTGGCTAAAATATAGTAGAGACCTTGATGGTCTGCTCCTCCAAGACATCTAAAAGAACCTTAACCGTGTCTAAGGAGGTGAACATGGTGACATTGTTTTCAATGGCGCAACGACGGATTGCCACACCGTCCTCGTAGTGAACACCTGAGAGAATAGCTCTGGTGTTGATCACATAGCTCACATAGCCGGCGCGAATGGAGTCTAAGATCTCCTCGCTGCCCTCGCTGAGCTTTCTGCGCACGCGGGTGCGGATACCATGCTCCTTTAAGAAATCCGCACTTCCTATGGTGGCTTCAATGTTAAAGCCCATATCGTAAAATCTCTGTATCAAAGGTAAGGCTTCCTCCTTATCTTCATCAGCAAGAGTGACCATTACCGTTCCGTAATTCTGTAGCTTGATTCCCGATGAAATCAATGCCTTGTACATAGCACGATGTAATTTCTCATCATAGCCTATGGTTTCTCCGGTGGATTTCATTTCCGGAGACAGGTAGGCATCCATTCCCTTCAGCTTGGAGAAGGAGAAGGCCGGTGCCTTCACATACCACAGCTTGCGTTCCTCGGGATATAGGGAGAAAATGCCCTGCTCCTTCAGACTGATTCCCAGGATGACTCTGGTGGCGATATCTGCCAGAGAGTAGCCTGTGGCCTTGGACAAGAAAGGAACCGTACGAGAGGACCTTGGATTCACCTCAATGATGTACACATCCTCCTTTTCGTCCACAATGAACTGAATATTATAAAGGCCGACGATACCTATTCCCAGGCCCAGCTTTTTCGTATATTGCAGGATAGTTCCCTTTACCTTATCCGAGATACTGAAACTGGGGTACACACTGATGGAATCTCCGGAGTGAACTCCGGTTCTTTCTACCAGCTCCATGATGCCGGGAACGAAGACGCTCTGTCCGTCACAGATGGCGTCCACCTCCACCTCTTTTCCACGGATATACTTATCTACCAATACCGGCTTATCCACATCCACTTCCACAGCGGTTTTCAGATAATGCCTCATATCCGCTTCCTTGGAAACGATCTGCATTGCGCGGCCTCCAAGCACGTAGCTGGGGCGTACCAAAACGGGATATCCGATTTCCTCAGCTGCCTTCACCCCATCCTCTATGTTGGTGACAGCCATTCCCTTTGGCTGCGGGATTGACAAGCTTTCCAGCAGCTTTTCAAAGGAGTCTCGGTTTTCCGCCTTCTCAATGGCCTCGCAGTCTGTACCTATGATGTGTACGCCATACTCCTCCAGAGGCTTTGCCAGGTTAATGGCGGTCTGACCACCCAGAATGGCAATGACCCCTTCCGGCTGCTCCATCTCGATAATATTCATCACATCTTCTACACAAAGAGGCTCGAAATACAGCTTATCCGAGGTGGTGTAATCCGTAGACACGGTCTCCGGATTGTTGTTTATGATAATAGCCTCATAGCCCTCAGCCTTGATGGTTTTCACGGCATGCACCGTTGAATAGTCAAATTCCACACCCTGACCGATACGAATGGGGCCGGAGCCCAGCACGATAATTTTTCGTTTCTCGGATAGGATGGATTCATTCTCCTCCTCATAGGTGGAATAAAAGTACGGTATATAGCTTTCAAACTCGGAGGCGCAGGTGTCTATCATCTTATAGACAGGCATCACCTTGTGCTTCTTGCGAAGCTCAAATATCTGCCTGCTGTCCATATTCCAAAGCAGTGCAATCTCCCTGTCGCAAAAGCCCAGCTTCTTTGCGCTCTTTAACACTTCCAAGTCGCCTGGATTCTGTGCCAGCCGTTCTTCCATTTCCACAATATGAAGCAGCTTATGGATAAAGAACACATCCATTCCTGTAACGCGGGCAATCTCTTCTGCGTTAATCTTTCTTCTGAGAAGCTCTGCTATGGCGTAAATCCTGTCATCCGTTCCCACCTGGATGTACCGAAGGATAGCCTCCGTCTCCATATCGTCAAATTTACTGTGATGCAGGTGAAACAGACCGATTTCCAGGGAGCGAATTGCCTTAAGCAAGCTCTCCTCCAGGCAGCGCCCTACGCTCATTACCTCACCAGTGGCCTTCATCTGGGTTCCCAGAGAATTGTTGGCATCGGTGAATTTATCAAAAGGAAAACGTGGCATTTTGGCAGCCACATAATCCAATGCGGGCTCAAAGGAAGCCAAGGTATTTGCCAGAGGAATCTCGTCTAAGCGCATCCCCACACTGATCTTGGCAGAAACTCTGGCAATGGGATATCCGCTTGCCTTGGAAGCCAAGGCAGAGGATCTGGACACTCTGGGATTGACCTCAATCAAATAATAATGGAAGGATTTGGGATCCAGAGCAAACTGTACATTGCACCCTCCTTCTATCTTCAGCGCACGGATGATTTTCAGTGCACTGTCTCTAAGCATATGATATTCCTTGTTTGTCAAGGTCTGGGAGGGACAAACCACAATGGAGTCCCCGGTATGAATCCCCACAGGGTCCATATTTTCCATATTGCAGATGGTAATGGCAGTGTCGTTGGCATCCCGCATTACCTCGTACTCAATTTCCTTGTACCCCTTTACACTCTTTTCAATTAACACCTGATGCACCGGCGAAAGAGCCAGGGCATTCTTGATGATTTCTCCAAATTCTGTTTTGTTTTCAGCAAAGCCGCCACCGGTTCCGCCCAGGGTAAAGGCAGGTCTCACCACCACCGGGTAGCCAATTTCTGTTGCAGCCTCATAGGCCTCATCTATACTTTCTGCGATTAAGGACGGCAGCACCGGCTCTCCCAGGCTTAGGCACAGCTCCTTAAACAGCTCTCTGTCCTCAGCCCGCTCGATGCTTTCTGTCTTGGTGCCCAACAGTTCCACACCACATTCTCTGAGAATCCCCTTTTTCTCCAGCTGTATCGCCAGATTCAGTCCTGTCTGTCCTCCGATTCCCGGCAAAATGGCATCCGGTCTCTCCATTCGGATAATCTTGGCCAGAAACTCCAGGGTAAGAGGCTCCATATAAATCTTATCCGCAATGGTCTGGTCGGTCATAATGGTGGCAGGATTGGAGTTGCAAAGCACAACCTCATAGCCCTCCTCCCGCAAAGCCAGACAGGCCTGGGTCCCTGCGTAATCAAACTCCGCAGCCTGACCAATGATAATAGGACCTGAGCCGATGACTAAAATCTTATGGATGTCTGTTCGCTTAGGCATGACATACTTCCTCCTTCCATTGCTTCATATTGTTCAGGAAGTAGTCAAATAAGTAATTGCTATCCTGTGGTCCCGGAGCACTCTCGGGATGATACTGCACACTAAACACCTTATCCCTTTCGCACCGTACCCCCTCTATGGTATTGTCCAACAGATTCAGGTGGGTAACCTCTAAGGGGGTTCCCTGAATGCTCTCAGGGTCCACTGCATAGGAGTGGTTCTGGGAAGTGATTTCTATTTGATCTGTCAAAAGGTTCTTTACCGGATGATTGCCCCCTCGATGTCCGAATTTCAATTTATAGGTCTTCGCTCCATAGGCTCTGGATATAATCTGATGTCCCAGACAGATTCCAAAGATTGGGAATTTCCCAATTAGCTGTCTGATGCACTTGGTGGTGGCCTCCACATCCGCCGGGTCTCCCGGGCCGTTGGAGATAAACACCCCGTCCGGCTTCATCTCTTCGATGACCTGAGACGTGGTATCCCAAGGGACTACTGTGACACGGCACCCTTTCTTTGCCAGTTCTCTCACAATGTTGGCCTTCATGCCGCAGTCTATGGCTACTACATGGAAGGATGCCTTCTCGATTTTCCCGGAATGATACTGGGTTTTTGTGCTGACCAGACTCACCGCATCCCTAGGAAGCTCCCAGGCGGTCAGCCTGTCCAAGGCTTCCTTGGTATCCGTGGAAGCATCTGTTATGATAGCCTTGCAGCTACCAAAGTTTCGAATATGCCTTGCAAGCTTTCTGGTATCTACCCCACTAAGCCCCGCAATGTCATATTTTTCCATAATCTGACCCAACGTTGCCGTACAGCGGAAATTGGAGGGCTCATCACAGTACTCTCTGACAATGAGGCCTGACATAGATGGCTTTAGGGTCTCATAATCATCCTTGGCCATGCCATAATTGCCGATTAGCGGGTATGTCATAACAACGGCCTGGTAGGTGTAGGACGGGTCAGACAAAATTTCCTGATACCCAACCATGGAGGTGTTAAACACCAGCTCTACCATTTTTTCGCTAGGTGAACCGAATCCTTTCCCTTGAAGGACTGTGCCGTCCTCCAAAATGATTTTTCTCTCTTTTTCCATTCTCTCTCTCCTCGTTCCCATATTAAACGGGATACTGATTATTAAAGCATGCCATACAAAGTGGCAGGTTTTCTGTGATTGCGCCCAAATCCTCTATCTGCATATACCCTAAGGAATCTGCCCCTATTTTCTCCCGAATCTCCTCTGTGGAGTATTCGTTGGCGATAAGCTCCTTATTGTCCGGCACATCCGTGCCATAGTAGCAGGGGTATAAAAAAGGCGGCGAGCTGATGCGCACATGTACTTCCTGCGCCCCGGCCTTTCGCATTTCCGTAATCAGATTGGCAATGGTAGTTCCTCTCACAATAGAATCGTCGATGAGCACCACCCGCTTGTCCTTTACCACACTCTCCAGCACACTCAGCTTCATATGAACTGCCGACATTCTTTCTGACTGGGAGGGTTTGATAAAGGTTCGCCCTACGTAACCGTTTTTGTGGAACGCCATGCGAAAGGGGATTCCTGACTCCTGGGAATAGCCCACTGCCGCTGTCAAGCCGGACTCCGGCACGCCGGTCACCACATCCGCTTCCACCGGGTATCGCCTAGCCAGGCAACGCCCTCCTCGAATTCTGGACTCATAGACACTGACTCCGTCAATGGTAGAATCCAATCTTGCAAAATAAATATATTCAAACACGCAATGAGCGTGAGTTTCCTGCTTTAAGCTAAAATCCGACTGTACACCGTTTTCCGAAATGGTCACCATCTCACCCGGCTCAATATCCCGAACAAACTCTGCATCCACAGCCTTCAGCGCAGCATTTTCCGAAGCCAGCACATAGGTCTCTCCCTTTTTCCCCAGGCACAAGGGCTTTAAGCCAAAGGGGTCTCTTACTCCTATAAGCTTCTGCGGGCTTAACATCAACAGGGCAAAGCCACCTCGAAGCTCCTTTGCCACATGGATGACCGCTTCCTCAATACTGCTTGTCTGCATTCTCTCCAAGGCAATCCGGTATGCAATCACCTCAGAGTCTGTGGTGCCCTCAAAAATCACGCCCCTTCTGGCTAATTCTTCTCTCATCTGAGTGGCATTCACCAAGTTGCCGTTATGGGCAAGGGCTAAGGTTCCCTTTAAATGATTGATAAAAACCGGTTGAGCATTTTCTACACAGCTTGCTCCCGCCGTAGAATACCTGACATGTCCTATTCCGATATTGCCATGCATACCTGCCAGAGTAGCAGGGGAAAATACCTCACTAACCAGCCCCATTCCCTTATGTACACAGATATTGCCGATGGGACTTTTGGTATCTCCTACCACAATACCTGCCGCCTCCTGTCCTCTGTGTTGGAGAGCAGTCAGCCCATAATAAATCCAGGAAGCAGCCTGAATCGGCTTGGTACTCCAGACTCCAAACACACCACATTCTTCATGCAATTTATCAGATTCCATAATGGGTTTCCTTCCTTACAACGAAAAAAGCGCTACAAGATTTCTCTCATAGCGCCTTTGCCATTCTTTTGACAGTATATGCTTCTCTCCGTAAAATGTCAAGCACTAGATGCAACATTAGGGACGGAGTTTTTTGTTGCTCCTATGCAGCACTGGGGACGGGGTTTTTTGTTGCTCCCCCTGCGTCGGCTCCCTATCCTGCCCCTGCAAAGCAGAATACCTCCCTTGCTTTACGATAACGGAGAATGCGTTTTTTTTCTTAATACTTTGTCTTTTCACAGAGATATTTCGACACGATGTCGAAATAAGGCGCCCCTGAGCCAGGACGGCGAATGGGCGCCGGTCTCGTACGGTGCAAATAATAAAATCAAAGTATTTAGAAAAACAGCATTCGCAGTGTGTAAAGCAAGGGAGGTATTCTGCTTTGCAGGGGCAGGATAGGGAGCCGACGCAGGGGGAGCAACAAAAAACCCCGTCCCCAGTGCTGCATAGGAGCAACAAAAAACCCCGTCCCCAATGCTGCTAGGCGTTAGCCATAGCACAGAGCTCTTCCAGCATCTTAGGAAGCTCCGTCTCCATGGTTTCGTCTGTGAACTGACAGGTACCCACCTTCTTGTGGCCACCACCGTTATACTTAAGCATTAAGCTGCCTACATTGACATCACTAGTTCTGTTGATGATACTGTAACCGACTGCAGCTGAGCAGCCCTTGCCGCCACGGCCGCTTACGATCCAGGCAGAGATGTTCTGCTCAGGATACATACTGTAAATCATAAAGCGATTTCCGGTATAGATTGGGTCTACCCCTCTCAGGTCGGAAATGATTACATTTCCTTCTACCCGGGTGTGCTCCTTCACCATAACCTTAAACTTCTCCGTCTGCTCATAATAGACTTCAATTCTCTCCTGCACATCAGGAAGAGCCAGAATCTCCTCAGTTGTCATGGTCTGACAAGCTCTCATGAGCTTCTCCATGAGCTGATAATTAGAGATGGTGAACTGTCTCCAACGACCCAGACCGGTACGAGGATCCATCAAATAGCCAACCAGAATCCATCCGGAAGGATTCAGTACCTCATCTACTGTCAGGTTACCGGAATCCACCTTATCCACAGCTTCCATAATATCATCAAACTGCGGGAAGCGCTCCTTGCCACCGTAATACTCGTAAATAATACGAGCGCAGGAGGGTGTAATCCTGCTTTCCCCTTTATATTTACCGGCAAGCTCAAGTCTCTCGTGCTCACTGGAATGATGGTCAAACCATAAGCCACAGCCCTCCACATAGGGTACATTAGCAAGGCAGTCGTTCTCGTCCACCTCAACCAAGCCATCCTGCAAATCCTTTGGGTGTGCGAACTTCCAGGAATCAATAATCCCTGCCTCTAACAACAGTGCTCCACAAACCAATCCGTCAAAATCAGAACGCGTAACTAATCTCACTAAAATAACCTCCCATACTTTATCCGCCTTCTTTTCAGGCCTTCGGCGTCATTTGCTTTTCTGCTCGCGTACATTATAGCACTAACTTCCTGCTTTCACAATATGTCATATTTGCCACTCACGGTTTTTCAAATCCATCCATTCCAGAATGTGCTCCAGTCTGGCCAGGATAAGAGCCTTCACAAAGGGTTTGGCAATGACATCTACGCCTCCTGACTCTATGCAACGGGTCACAGTGACAGCATCCGTGTTGCCGGTTAAGAATACCACCGGTGGCTCCTTTTCCAATTGCATTTCTTTTATTTTCTGAATCATTTCAAAGCCATCCATCTCAGGCATCTCCACATCCAAAAGAATTAAATCACAGATGTTATTCTGCAAATAACGCAGCCCTTGGGCAGCCTGGGTGACTGCCGTAATCTTGTACTTTTCTGAGAGAACAGCCTTAGCCGACATCAGATTTGTCTTGTTATCATCTACCACTAATATATTTTTCACTACGTATCCTCTTCTCTATTTATATAATGGAATATCCCAAAGCAGTCAGGACCACAGTTGCAGGATACCGTTGCAGAAGCCGGTTGAACCCACACCTGCTTAAAATTGATTCTTCTCACAATCTCACCGTAGATACGCTCCAGGGACTCGTGACTACAGCCTACATAGGTCAAGACACACAGCTCCTTGTCAACATCGGAAATCTCATACAAAACATCTGAGATATACTTGTAGACAGCCTTTTCATAGGTCCCCACATAAAACTTCCACATACGGAGTTCTCCGTTCCTCATACAGATCACCGGATGCAGATGCAGTAGCTTACACAGGCTCATTAAGTGTCTGCCGACACGATTGTTCTGTAGCAGGAAATCCGTGTTTTTCACTAAAAACGAGGTACTTACATAATTCACTTCCTGTTTTAAGTACTCCAGAATCTCCGACACCTTCATACCACTGTTTCTGCACTTTGCTGCTGCCAACACCATCAGTCCCAGGCCGGAGGATAGATGCATGGAATCCACCACATGCACCTTTCGGCCCTCGATTCCCAATTTCATTCTGGCTAAATCTGCATTCTTTAGAGCGTTGCTGATTTTCTGACTATTACAGAGATGAATGATCTCATCATAATCCATCAAGATCTTTTTAAAGAAATTCTTGTAATCATAGGCAGAGGGGGTGATGCTCCTGGCAATTCCACCACCACTATGAAAGTATTCCATCACATTTCCCGCATTGATTTCTTCGGTATCCCTAAACACGCCTGAATCTGTTTCGATATCGTAATAGATAATCTCCACCCCATACTGCTTAAACATTTTCTTAGGCAAATCAGCAACACATTCCGTACTAATCGCTATGCTATACATGTTATGCCTCCAATTCCAAAGCAGAAAGCAGATTGTCAACCAATTCGCCTACCCCATCGTAATCAAAATCCTGAGCCAACTGATTCATCTGTTCAAATGACTCCAGCAGGTTCTGACCTTCTACTTCATACTGCATTCCCTGTTTCACCAGGGCACAAATCTGATCATCATCGAAAGCCTCAGAAGCTTCCCGAATCTCCAAAAGCAGCCTTCCTATTTCCTCTTTTGTTACCGGTATCCTTGTATCGGGTTCAGGCGGATTGTCCGATACATTATCCTTTAATATCTGTCTTCCTGAAGAAAGCACACTCTTATATAAGGCCATCATTTCCCCATGGTTTTTAATGATATCATCATAATCCCCGGCTTTGCCGCTTCTCTCCAGCTTCTTCGCCATGGCAGACAGGGTATCGGAGCCAATGGAAAGGGATGCACTCTTTAATGCATGCACTTCTATAATATAATTCTTCCAGTCCTGCTTGTGAAACAAGTCCTCTAACAGAACCTGCTTTTCTTCCCCCTTCTCCACAAAGGTCTGCAATATGGAGAAATAAATCTCTTTGCTGTTTCCCACATAGTATAGTCCGGTTTCAATATGAATGAGATTTTCCAAATTCTCCGCCACAATAATAGGCTTGTTGTCCTTCTGCCCCGCAGCCTTAATCTCACTCTCCTTCTTAATTAACTCCCTTGGAAGATGCTGCCTGAGGACTCTGTCAAGGGCGGCCAGCTCAATGGGCTTTGCAAGAAAGCCGTTGAAACCCTTGCTTAAAAACATCTCCCTTGCGCCGTCCACTGTGTTGGCCGTAAGGGCAATGATAGGAACCTTTTGATAATACTCCTCCGGCTTACTTCGCAGAATCTGTGTCGTCTCCACCCCATCCATGTCAGGCATCATATGATCCATAAATACCAAATCAAAATCCATGGATTCCAGGATGCGAATCGCCTCTCTTCCGCTTTCCGCCGTGAATATCTGCATTCTCAGTGGCTGCATCAGTCCTACTGCCACCTTTCGGTTTACCTCATTGTCATCCACCAGCAGTATCCTTGCCTTTGGCGCCACAAAGGACAAAACAGAATTCTGGAATTCTTCTGCCTCCGTGGTAGAGTATCCGCTATTTAGGACATTTGCAATGGGAATCTCATAATTCGGTTTGTAGATACACTTCATATTGGGAGGAACCTCCACTCCTTCCGCTCTGTTTTGTACAATGATAACCTGTACCTTTTCTGCTATGTTATGGAAGAACTCCTTATGTCCCAGATACTCCTCTTTCCCTAAAAAAACATGGGTGATTCGTCCTCTTTCCACGCGACTTTGCAGTTCCTCAAACCGGGTGCATAGCACATTGCGGATTCCCAAATTCTCACTGATTGTATCCCACAGAAAGTCAAATTCCTTTCTTTGAAGCTGCTCTTTAAATTTATACCTCTCCACATAACAGGCTACAAAAACTGTGTCCGGGTTTCGCAGACTCAAAAACGGTTCTCTGGACTTCGTCTTTAATGGCACCGTGAATCGAAACTCTGAGCCCTTTCCGTATTCACTGTTCACCTGAATAAAGCCACCCATAGCAGTAACCAGCCTCTTGGTAATCACCAGACCCAGTCCGGTTCCCTCCACAGCGCGGTTCTTTTTGGTGTCTACCTGCTGGAAGCTGGCAAAAAGCTTATTCAGATTTCCTTTCTTTATACCAATACCGGTGTCCTTTACACTGACATTCAGATTGATACCATAGTTCCTCACAGTCTGGGTCACAGATAAAGAAATGGAACCTTGATTGGTGTATTTCACTGCATTGGTCAACAGATTAATCATAATCTGTCGCAGCCTCAGCTCATCTCCCATAAGTCCTGCCGGAATATTAGGGTCTACATGCACCAGAAATTCCAGTTTTTTGCTTCCCATTCTGGTCATTGTCATATTCACGACATCACTGAGCAAGTCGGGGAGATTGATTTCTTCCTCCACAATCTCCATTTTGCCGGATTCAATTTTAGAGAAATCCAGCACATCATTGATAATGGACAGCAGGTTCTTACCGGAGTTTTGTATCTGCTTTCCATAGTCTCTGACTACAGGAGATAAGGCTCTTTCACGCAGAATAAGCTCACAGATACCGATAATTGCATTCATAGGTGTCCGAATCTCGTGGCTCATATTAGCCAAAAAGTCAGACTTGGAACGCTCCGCAGACTCTGCCTGTATGACAGCCTTCTGCAGTTTAGCCACGGTATTGTCCTCCCTGGCAATGGAAAGGAACAAAACCAGTCCGGTGCCCAGGAAAAAGAAAAGCTCTACGAATAACAAAACCAGGTTGGCATAATCGGCCAGCATAGTGCGGTGAAAGCCCAGACAATGTGCTATGATGGACACACTGTCAAGAAACAGCTGGTACAACAGCACCTGCCTGTCGTGATAAAAGCTGATCATAACCACCGTACCGGCAAACATCAAAATAGTTATCGTATAATTCTCGATATAAATTCCGGAGAAAAAAACCGTAGAGCAGACAGCTGTGGCAAAAAGATAGGAATGCATTTTCACCGTAATTTTAGGAAGCAGTGCTGCCACTGCAAGCACACCCCATTGTATCCATATCAGGTAATACAGGTATCCCGGCCAGTCTACTACGGTTCCGAAAAAGGTTACGATACATGCTGATAGCATACAGACAAACGTAATAATATAAAGTTGACCTCGACTGTTTTCCTTCTCTGTCTTCAACTTCTCCAACCCCCAAAAGCTATGTTCTGAAAGATCTCGTAGGATTGCCTCTCTTATATGCAATCCTACATCCTGTTGTGTAACAGGATGCTTTTTATGCTCTCACGAAGCACGGTGATATTCACAGGCTTCGTGATATAGTCACTGGCACCCAGAGCTTCGCTTCTCTCGATGGTTTTGATATCTTTATCACCGGTGAGGAAGATAACCTTCATTCTCCTCACATTTCTCTGAATCCATTCCAGCACCTCAAAGCCGTTCATATCCGGCATCTCCATATCCAACAGACACAAATCATAGGAGGACTCACTGAGCATTTCGATACCTTCCTTGCCTCCGTAGGCGGAATCCAAAATGTAGTTCTCTTCAAGCAGTGCATTGCAGACCTGCTTATGACAGATTTTGTCGTCATCAATGAGGAGAATTCGTATTGTTCTGTTAAAGTGCGTCTGTTTCATCTCATACTGCATATCCTCATCAATCATATCCAGCATGATCTGGGCAATCTTAGGATCAAACTGTGTTCCCATGCCCTTTTTGATTTCCTCTCGCACAACACTTTGAGACATGGTCTTGTGATAGCTTCGGTTACTGGTCATGGCGTCATAGGCATCTGCCACGCTGATAATGCGGGCAATCAGAGGAATATTCTCTCCCTCCAACCCGTTGGGATAACCACTGCCATCGTATCTTTCGTGATGCCATCTGGCCCCCACAGCCAGATCAGGAATCATAGTAACATCCTTTAAGATCTGGTAGCCGGCCACGGTATGAAGCTTAATCTGCTCATACTCCTCCTTGGTCAGCTTTCCCTTTTTGTTGATAATCTCATCCTTAATGCGAAGCTTCCCCACATCATGTAAGATGCCGATATAGTAAGCCTCCTGCTGTGCCTTCTCGTCGCCCCCCAATCGATACATAATCTCTCTCACATACTGGGCCACTCGAAGGGAATGACCTCTGGTATATTGATCCTTAGCCTCTACCGTACTGCAGACCACATCAATCAGCTGGTCACTGAAGTTCTCCTGGAAAATCTGAATCTGCTGTAGTTTCTTATTTCTCTCCGCCATCATATCCTGGATTTGCTGCTCATGCTCCTTCTCCCTCTGGGTCTGAATAAAGGTGAGTACCACGATCAGACTTAAGGTAACCGCAATGTTCAACGCGGAAATCACGTAGGTTAGCAGCTGTGTGATTTGGGCGAATAACGGGAGAAACAGGAAAAAGTATAAATACGCCTTTTCTCTGCTCTTAAAACTCCGTCTGTAACAAAACAGGATCAACATTGCCATGCCAAACAAAAGGTAACAGGGAACATGAATCAAGGGAAAGCCAGTGTTTCTGGTATAGACATTGTTTTCATCGATATAGCAAAGCTTGGTCAAGGGTAGAGTGCATACAAAAAGCACCTGCAAAATGAGCAGACCATAGGCCACATACATCCACCACCTGGATACCTCCACCTTTTGCTGGATGCAGGCCCTGATCCATCCAAAAAGGGAAAACAGCAAACAGCCGGACGCAAGGAAATACACCCAAATGGATATGACATTCTGCAGGATATAAATCGCTCTTCCGGGCTGTCCGCCCCAGATCCAGTTAAAGAGCTCCCCCATAAGCATAGCCATATTGGACAAAATCATGGGCGAAAACCAAATATTGAGTTTGTTTTTCGAAATCCGTTCTGTGAACTGATAGAGCAGCAGAACAAGACAAATCAGCAGACAAAACAGTTCCAGAGCAATATTTACATAACGAAAAACCATAGTTCCTCCTTTGCTTCACCAAGGTAGCTTACTGATAGTCCTTTAATCTCTCGGAAAGCTCCTCCCATTCCTCCATTTTCAGGAGAAGCTCCTCCTCCAAGGCATCTATCTCTTCCTGGATTTCTGTTAGCTTGGAATATCTGGACTGATATTCCGGTTTTACTAATTCCGCTTTCTTTTCAGAGGCCTTTTGCTCCAGCTCCTCCAGCTGTTCCTCGGCTTTCTGCAGCTTTTTTAAAAGCTGAGAGCGTTCCTTTCCAAAGGCATAGGAGCTTTTCCCTTTTCCCACAGTCTCCTCTTTGGATTGCTCCGGTTGACTCGTTATTTTTCTTTGAACGGCTTCCGTTGCTCCAGCCCCTTCCCGCTCCTGTCTCCTAAGCAGTTCTTCCTGATACTGCTCATAGCCGAAGGGATACTCCTTGGTGACGCCGTTTTCAAAGACCAGAAGTCGGTTAGCAATCTGCTTTACGAAATATCTGTCGTGGGAAACAAAAATCAAGGTTCCCTGATAGTCTTTCAGCATGGCTTCCAGGGTTTCTTTGCCGACAATGTCCATATGGTTGGTAGGCTCATCCAAGATCAGCACATTAGGTCTTCTCTTTAAAATCTTACATAACGCCAGACGAACCTTTTCACCGCCGGACAGCATATCCACAGTCTTGAACACATCATCACCGGAAAACAAAAATGCGCCCAGAAGATTTCTCACCTCTGTCTGGGTCAAGGTAGGAAACTCTCCCCAGAAATCCTCCAGTACTGTTTCCTTGCTGCTGTACTGTGCCATCTGCTGGTCAAAGTATCCGATGTCCACATGAACTCCATACTTATACTCCCCTCCCAGGGCAGGAAGCATTCCTACGATTGTCTTTAAGAAGGTGGATTTCCCCAGTCCGTTTCCTCCCAGGATGCCCAGCTTGTCCCCCTTCTTTACATCCAACACCACCTTCGTCAGAATGGTGTCATAGCCAATCTCCAGGTCGGATACCCAAAGCACGTCGTTTCCGGTTTCCACCGTAGGCTGAAATGCTGCGTGAAAGGTCTTGTCATCGTACCGGTCCGGCTTTTCCACCTTTTCCATATGCTCGATGGTCTTGAGCTTTGACCGGGTCATAGCCACCTTTGTGGGTTTATTCTTAAATCGTTCCACAATCTCCTCCAGCCGCTTGATTTCCTTTTGCTGGAGCAGATAATCCTTCATCTGTTTCTCATAATTTTCCTTTTTTCTCACCACAAAGTCTGAGTAATTTCCGGGATAGCGTTTGGCCGTACCGTATTCTATCTCGTACACCACACTTACCACATGGTCTAAGAACATTCGGTCATGGGAAACCACCACCACTGCCTTGGGATAATTTTTGATATATCCCTCCAGCCATTCAATGGCCTCCACATCCAAATGGTTGGTAGGCTCATCCAAAAGCAGAATATCCGGCTTGCTGAGAAGCAGCTTGATAAAAGCAATCTTGGTCTGTTGTCCGCCGGAAAACTCCTTCAGGGGTTTCTTCTTATCCTCTTGGCTAAAACCAAACTTGGCAATCAGGGTTTCGTACTCCTTCTCGTAGTAATACCCTCCCAAGGACTGAAACTGCTCCTGCAAGGAAGCATACTCCTGTACCATTTTTTCCTCATGGTTGTGTTCCAGCTCTGCTGCCATACTCTCCAGCCTAGCCTTCATGGTTTCCATAAAAACCAGACTTTTTCGCACTTCCCGTTCCATAGAAAGATTGGGGTCTTCAAATGCAATCTGCTTGAGGTAGCCAATCTCCGGTTTCCCGGTTTTGACAATGAAAATATCCTCGTCGCTGTCCCTCTTAGACAAATCTACCTCGCCGGCAATCAGCTTAAGGAGGGTTGTCTTCCCACAGCCGTTTCTTCCGACTACGGCAATCTTCTCCGTATTTCTGATTTCAAAATTGATATCTCTCAAGATGGTGTCGTCCCCAAATCGGACGGCACCGTTCACAATTTGATATAACATAATAACTTCATCTTTCTAATCTGCTTTGGTGGTGCCAGCCACCCGATATAGCTTTTTCTTATTTTTCGTTCAAAAAGACATAATACACATCCCCATACCGCTCTGTATGGACAAATCTTCCGTAATCCCGCACAGTCTTAAGGGTTCCATCCTTGCACACAATTCTGTATTCCACATAATCCAGATCCTTATCCTTGTGGATTTGCGCCTTGATTTTCTGCTGCACCAGTTCCCGGTCTTCCGGATAAATCATACCCTCAAAGGTATTTCCGGTGAGCTGCTTAAACTCCTCTCTGTCAGCACATTGAAAAAGCCTTACCATCTCTGAGTTAAAGGAAACAATCTCGCCCGTTTCATCTGCTTTATAGATGAAAAATCCACCCGGCAATAATTCTGAAATCTCATCCACCTTACGGAGCATATCCTCAGAAATATTGTTATGCGGTCTTCTCAAGGTATGGTTGTGAACCTGATAAAAATGACTCTTGTTGCGGTACATATTCTGGTCAGCAAGGGCAACCATATGCTCCAGCTCACCGATTCTTTCCACCCATACGCTACCTACAGCAGCTGACCGTCCTTCCTTCCAGGACTGTTCCAGTAGCTCAAGCTTTTTCTCAAACTCCTCCTTGCTGTCCTCAAAGGAAAAGACCACAAACTCGTCCCCTCCCAATCGATAGCAGTCTGCCCCGGAAAAGACACTGCGAAGAGTGGATGAAACATCCAGAATCAGCTTATCTCCAGCCTTATGTCCATTCTTGTCATTGACAAGCTTTAATCCATTAATGTCTGCAAAAAGAATACCCAGAGGACGGGTGATTCTGTCTGCTTCCTGCTCTAATAAAGCCACATCCTCATAGTACATTTTCCTGTTCTTAAATCCGGTTAAGGCATCCGTCTGAAGCTCTGCCACCATACTGTCATAGGTCTTCAGATGTACAAGGTTCTCAATTCGAGTCATAAGTCGAGTGAAATTATATGGCTTTTCCAGGAAATCTGCTGCCCCTAATTGAATACACCTTTGCTCTTCCTCCTGACTGTTCATGGAGGAGGTCACAATCACCGGTATCCGGTTAAAGACCGTGTTTTTTCGAATTTCCTCCAAAAACTCATATCCATCCATAACCGGCATTTGGATGTCCAAAAGGATGGCTGTGATGCTACGGCTGTTCTTTCTGAGCACAGCGAGCCCTTCCTTTCCATTCTCAGCCGTCAGAACGGTATAGTACTCCTCCAGAATCTCCGAAAGCATTTCTCTGTTGATCTCATTATCCTCTACAATCAGAATCGCTCTTTTGTGATCCCCTTCAGCCTCAATTTCAGTTTGCTCTGTTGCCTTTCCTTTTTCGGTGTTTCTGGCTACCAAAAGCTCAAACTCCTCCTCCGGCAAGGGCTTGGCATAAAAGTATCCCTGGGCGTGGTCGCAGCCAAGCTCGGTCAGTCTGTTCTTCTGCTCCGGTGTTTCCACACCTTCCGCAATGATATTCAAATGCATTCTGTGAGCCATATTGATAATGTCGTTCAGGATGCTTTGCTCGATGGGCTTTGCCATCTCACTGCGAATAAAGCCCATGTCCAGCTTTAGGACATCCACCGACATCTGACCTAACATATTGAGGGAGGAGTAGCCACTTCCAAAATCATCCATTTCGATGACAAAGCCCTGTCTTCTGAGCTCCTTCACGGTTTTCATCAGCTGCTCCGGATTCTCCGTGTAGGCACTCTCCGTAATTTCCAGGTGCAAATATGCCGGGTCCAGGCAGTAGGTCTTTACCAGCTGGCAGAAATGCTCCACCAGCTGCGTGCGATAGACATCGATTCGGGACACATTCACAGAAACCGGAACGATTCCATAGCCCTTTTTCTGCCACTCCTGCTGTTTTTTGCAGGTATACTCCCAGACATAACTGTCCAGCTGGCTGATAAAGCCATTCTTCTCAAATAACGGAATAAACTCTCCCGGGGAGATAAAGCCCCACTCCGGGTGTACCCATCGCACTAAAGCCTCTGCTCCAATCAAGGTACCGTCGTGGAGATTGTATTTGGGTTGGAAATAGACGGTAAACTGCTCCTCTGACAGGGCTCTTTCCATGGCGTCCGTTATGGCCTGCTCCCTAAGAAGCTGATTGCGCAGAGTATCGTCATAAACTGCCACATAACAGTCATATCGCCCCTTAATGGTATCCAACATCCAAAGAGCTCTGTCACACATCAGTTCCACCGGGATATCCCTTTTGGTAATCTCATAGACCCCCAGCTTGACAACCACATTGTCCTTAAGCTCAGACCTGGTGGCCTGTCTGCCTCTGATAAAATACTCTCTTCCAATTTTCTCTTTTTCTCTATCCATGAGACAGAGGAATCTGTCCGCCGTGTAGCGGCCGCAAATGCTGCCCTTGGGCGCTCTTTTCTTTAATATGTCAGCCTCCTCCATAAGCAGCCTGTCCCCGGCTTCCCGGCCGTAGGTATCATTGTAAAGCTTGAAATTCTCTACATTACAGCTGACAATGGAGAACTCCTTCTCCGGAAACTCATCCAATTTCTCTCTGACCTTGTCGTAGAAGTACTCTTTGGTATACAAACCGGTGAGTTTATCGTATTTGAACTGGTTACTTACGCAATTATTCTCTTTTTGCCTGACAAGAGTAGCTATTCTGTGCTTTAATGCCTCCGGCCTATAGGGCTCGACGATATAATCACAGCCGCTCCAGTCAATTACCTCCAGCTCATTTGCTTCATTGGTGATAATCAATACCGGAATCACAGCCAGCGTCTTCTCCTTATGAAGCTCCTCTAAAAGCCCAAGAATCCTCTCCTTGGACAGACGGACATCCAAAAGGACAACACTGACCTCTTTCTCCGGGCGACTTAGGTATTCCATGGCTTCCTTCTCATCCGTCACGGCCTCTATGCTATACTCGTCCTGTAAAATTGTCTGAAGCCCTGTCCAGTTCTGTTGGTCAGCTCCAACCACTAACAACTGCTTTTTCTCATTTCTGACTTCCAATCTCATCCACCTCAATTCTCTTTCCCCATAGGTACTTCCACTCCTATTTCAAAGGAGTGGAAGCCAGCATCTCAAACTGGTTTCGCACCTTCAAAAAACAATCTATCAACTTCGGTGAAAATACCCTGCCTTCAAGCCTTCCTCAATCTCCTGTATTTGATTTTTCGAAAATCCCTTGTCTTTCAGTTGAAGTCTCACTGCGTCCATCTTGTATCCTGCCCGGTGATTGCTTTAGCTTCTTTGTTTTCTCCTATCTCGGATTTATGTACCAACTTTAGTCTAACTGCTTTATTGCTTCCGTTACGGTTTGATATTCTTCCTTCACCTGCTGCAAAATCGCCTCACAGGTTTCCTTGTCTACCTGTTCCTCGGTTTCTTTTCCACGCAAGCACTCAGTCAGTACAGATGCCGATTCCCCCAGTCTCTGAAACCCCAGATTAAAGCAGACCCCCTTTAAGGAGTGTGCACCGCGAAACGCTTCTTGGTACTGCCCCTGCTCATATGCCTTGCACAGGAGTTCAAAGCTCGGGTCAGCCAGAAACTTAACCACAAACTTTCGAATTAACTCTTCCTTTGAGATACGGCTCTTAACAGCCTCCAAATCTCCGCCTACTGCCTCATAAAATGCTTTCAATTCCATACATATACACTCCCCACATAAAAAAACTTATTTGGACAAATTATAACATATATTATGCAATTTTCAAATACTCCTGTTTGGGAGTTACGTCCGTAGCAAAAAAAATCTACGGATATACTCCTGAAATCTCAGGAACTATCCGTAGACATAAATGAATTTCCTTAAACTCCTATATTGGGATTGTGTGCTTACCTAAGGAACCACGATGATGTTCCGGCAGTTCGCATAGTGGCCGGTGGGGGCAGTATTGGTGAGGATAGTAGCCTCCTCAAATGCCGCAAAGGTGACTGCTGAGGTCTTGCGGAACTTATCCTCGTCGGCCAGCACATAGCCAATCGCACAGTGACCTAAGGCTGCTGATTTGGTGAGGGCTTCGCTCTGGTCAGGGGTTGTGAAACCGTTTTGTCGACTCACACCGTTGGTGCCAAAAAAGCCCTTGGTGAAATGATATCTTCCAATGTCTAAAAGAGCCTGGGCTCCTATGATAGCTTCCGTGATGGCCTTAAGTTCTCCGCCAATCATAATGACCTTTAAGCCCTTTTGCGCCATCTTCCTGCCATGAGCAACCGCATTTGTCACGTAGGTAGCCTCCTTGCAGGTCAAAAACTCTATCATGCACTCCGTGGTCGTCCCGGCATCCAGATACACGAAATCCTCCGGACCGATGAGAGAAGCCGCATAACGGGCAATTCTTTTCTTCTCGTCCATGTTGACTTCAAGTTTCTGCATCATGGAAAGTTCTGTGGTGGTAACTCCTCCTTCCATGGCGATGGCGCCGCCAAACACCTTGGTCAGCTTCCCTGCCTTGTCCAAATCTGTCAGGTCCCTTCGGGCCGTGGATTCGGAAATCCCGAATTTCTCCCTAAGCTCCGATACCGTGATACTTCCCTTCTCATTGACCAGATTCAGAATCAACTCCTGTCTGTGCTCTGTTAGCATACTACGCCTCCACAATCGTCTTTTTCATTGGTAAAATGCATCCCGGCGAAACAGAAAACTCATCGATTCCCATGTCCAAAAACTCCTTGGTCAGACTCATGTCTGCCCCAAGCTCACCACAGATACCCACCCAGATACCCGCCTTGTGTGCACTCTGTGCCACCATGCGAATCATCTTTAGGATAGCCGGATGATGGGGATCATAGAAGCTGTCCAGATTGGGATTCTGCCTGTCAACCGCTAAGGTGTACTGACTTAGGTCATTGGTTCCGATGCTAAAGAAGTCCACTTCCTTTGCAAGCTCTTCACTCTCCATCACTGCTGCCGGCGTCTCAATCATAATGCCGGAGGAGGGATTTCCGAAGGCGATTCCCTGCTCTGTAAGCTCTGCCTTGACTTCCTCCTCGATTTCCCGAATCTTCTTCACTTCCCACAAGCTTGTAATCATAGGATACATTATAGCCAGATTACCATATGCGCCGGCGCGATACAAGGCTCTGAGCTGTGTTTTAAAAACTTCCGGTCTTGTGAGGCAGATTCTGATTGCCCGATATCCCAGTGCCGGATTTTCCTCCTGCTCCAGTCCAAAATAGCTGCAGGTTTTGTCAGCACCGATATCCAGTGTACGGATAATGACCTGCTTGCCGGCCATGGTTTCCAAAACTGTTTTATAAATCTGAAACTGCTCCTCCTCCGTGGGATAGGTATCCTTTTCCAAATAGAGAAATTCACTGCGAAACAGCCCAATACCGGCGGCATCGTTTTCCAGCACCAGTGCCAAATCCTTGATATTTCCGATGTTGGCATAGAGCTTGATCTTCTTGCCCTCCCGGGTAACCGCATCCTTCCCCTTTAACTCATTCAGGAGTTCTTTCTGCCGTCTCTCCTCAGCCTGTTTCCTTGTCATCTCCGCCAAAAGAGCCTCCTCCGGCTCCACATAAAAGCGTCCTGTGTTGCCGTCTACGATGCCAAGCTTCCCGTCAAACTCCTCCGTAATGGAAAGCTTGGTGCTGACAAGAGCGGGAATTCCCATAGTCCGAGCCAAGATAGCTGTGTGGGAATTTAAGGATCCTTGAACGGTGACAAAGGACAGAACCTTGTCCTTGTCCATCTGGACCGTTTCCGAGGGAGCCAGGTCCTCTGCCAGAATGATCACCGGTTCCTCCATGGAGAGTCCATTTCCGCCTTCTCCTGCCAGCACAGACAAAAGTCTCTCGGAGATATCCTTCACATCAGCAGCCCTTCCGCGCATATACTCATCATCCATAGCCGCAAATACCTGTGCCAGATTGTCGCCGGTAGTGGCTACTGCATACTCTGCATTTACCATCTGGGTGTCAATGATATTGTACACAGACTCGGCGTATCCATCGTCCTCCAACATCATCTGGTGGATTTCAAAGATGGCAGCATTGGCCTCCCCTACCTCCACCAAAGCCTTTTCGTAAAGTACCTGAAGCTGTTCCTGGGCCTTCTTGACCGCCTCCTTAAATCGCTTCTTTTCCTCCTCAGGCTCCTGTATTTTGACACGTTTC
>CAMAHO010000003.1 GCA_945834545.1 uncultured Lachnospiraceae bacterium
TTCTACTGTTCTAAGGAGAAGTCCATGGCTCATATCGAGGCTGGTGCAAAGAAGGTTGTTATTTCCGCTCCTGCAGGAAACGATCTTCCTACCATCGTTTACTCTGTAAATGAGAAGACATTGACAAAGGATGACAAGGTTATTTCTGCTGCTTCTTGTACAACAAACTGCCTTGCTCCTATGGCTAAGGCTCTTAACGATTACGCTCCTATCCAGAGCGGTATCATGAGCACAATTCACGCTTACACCGGTGACCAGATGATTCTTGATGGTCCTCACAGAAAGGGTGACTTAAGAAGAGCTCGTGCAGGTGCTGCAAACATCGTTCCTAACTCTACAGGTGCTGCAAAGGCAATCGGCCTTGTAATTCCTGAGTTGAACGGCAAGTTAATCGGTTCCGCACAGCGTGTTCCTGTTCCTACCGGTTCTACTACAATCCTTACTGCAGTAGTAAAGGGCAAGGATGTTACTAAGGAAGGCATCAACGCAGCTATGAAGGCAGCTTCCAGCGAGTCCTTTGGTTACAACACAGACGAAATTGTTTCTTCTGATGTTATCGGTATGAAGTTTGGTTCTTTATTCGATGCAACCCAGACTATGGTTTCCAAGATTGACGAGGATACTTATCAGGTACAGGTTGTTTCTTGGTATGACAACGAGAACTCTTACACAAGCCAGATGGTTCGTACCATTAAGTACTTCGCTGAGTTGAACTAATTCACTCATAAAAGTGGACTTAGGGGTCCGGTCTCTTGGACCGGGCCCTTTCTCTATTGAAACCAAGCGTATTTATATATTTATGGAGGATGATATAATGAGTCTGAACAAGAAATCTGTTGATGATATCAACGCAAAGGGAAAAAGAGTATTAGTCAGATGTGACTTCAACGTTCCTTTAAAGGATGGCGTAATCACTGACGAAACCCGTATCGTAGCAGCGCTGCCTACCATTCAGAAATTGATCAATGATGGTGGTAAGGTGATTCTTTGCTCTCATTTGGGCAAGGTTAAGGAAGGACCTAATGAGAAAGAATCTCTTGCACCTGTAGCAAAGAGACTTTCTGAGAAGCTTGGCAAGGAGGTTGTATTCGTTTCTGATTACAACGTTACCGGCGAAGCTGCAACTGCAGCAGTAGCAGCTATGAAGGAAGGAGATGTGGTTCTTCTTCAGAATACCCGTTTCCGTGGAAAAGAAGAGACCAAGAATGGTGAGGAATTCTCTAAGGAGCTTGCAGACCTTGCAGACCTTTATGTTTGCGATGCCTTTGGTTCTTCCCACAGAGCACATGCATCTGTAGAGGGTGTTACAAAGTTCATCACTGCTAAGGGTGGCGAGAATGTGGTTGGTTACTTAATGCAGAAGGAAATCAATTTCCTGGGCAATGCAGTTGAGAATCCAGTAAGACCTTTCGTTGCAATTCTTGGTGGTGCTAAGGTTGCTGATAAGTTGAATGTTATTTCAAACCTTCTTGAGAAGTGCGATACCTTAATCATTGGTGGTGGTATGGCATATACCTTCCTAAAGGCACAGGGTTACGAAATTGGTAAGTCTCTTGTAGACAATGAGAAGATTGACTACTGTAAGGAAATGATGGCTAAGGCTGAGAAGCTTGGCAAGAAGCTTGTGCTTCCTGTAGATTCCGTTACCATCGCAGATTTCCCCAATCCTATTGATGCACCTGTTGAGGTTGAGGTATATGATGTTAACAATATGCCTGCTGACAGAGAGGGCTGTGATATCGGACCTAAGTCCCAGGCAATGTTTGCAGAGGCTGTTAAGTCTGCTAAGACGGTTGTTTGGAACGGACCTATGGGCGTATTTGAGAATCCTACTCTTGCAGCCGGTACAATTGCAGTAGCGAAGGCTCTTGCTGAAACCGATGCTACTACAATCATTGGTGGTGGTGACTCTGCCGCAGCTGTAAACCAGCTTGGCTTTGGCGATAAGATGAGCCATATCTCTACCGGTGGTGGTGCTTCCCTTGAGTTCTTAGAGGGCAAGGAGCTTCCCGGTGTAGCAGCAGCTGACAATAAATAAACAGCGTGAAAAGGTAAGGAGAAACCAAAATGGCAAGAAAGAAAATCATTGCCGGAAACTGGAAGATGAACATGACTCCCAGTCAGGCGGTTGCACTTTGTGCAGAATTAAAGGATTTGGTAAAGAACGAAGAGGTAGATGTAGTATACTGCGTACCTGCAATTGATATTGTACCTGTTGTAGAAGCTGTAAAGGGCACAAATGTACAGGTTGGTGCTGAGAATATGTACTTCGAGGAGAAGGGTGCGTATACCGGTGAAATCAGCGCAGAAATGCTTCTGGATGCTGGGGTTAAGTATGTGATCATTGGCCACTCTGAGAGAAGAGACTACTTCAAGGAGGATGACGCTCTTCTGAACAAGAAGGTAAAGAAGGCAATCGAGAAAGGATTAACTCCTATTCTTTGCTGTGGAGAATCCCTTGAGCAGAGAGAGATGGGCGTTACCATGGATTGGATACGTTTCCAGATTAAGTCCGACCTGGTAGAAGTCACTGCTGACCAGGTAAAGGATATCGTTATCGCATATGAGCCAATCTGGGCTATCGGTACCGGTAAGACAGCTACCACTGAGCAGGCTGAGGAAGTATGTAAGGGCATTCGTGAGTGCATTAAAGAGATGTACGACGAGGCTACTGCAGAAGCAGTTCGCATCCAGTACGGCGGCTCTGTAAATGCAGGCAATGCTGCTGAGCTTTTCGCACAGCCTGACATTGATGGCGGCCTTGTAGGCGGCGCTTCCTTGAAGGCTGACTTTGGCAAAATTGTTTGCTACAAATAGAATAAGCTCTAACTTATCTAATAGTGATTCATATGGAGCTGTGTAATCAACTTTCATAAAAAAGCCTCTGCTGCATACTATGTGGCAGGGGTTTTTCTTGAGTTGGGGAGCCACGGTGGACAGGGGACAGTGGAGACAGGTCCATTTGACCCGCTGTCCCCCCTATTGTATAATTCAAGAGTGTATGCTATTCTAGAAATATCAAAAAGGGGAAGGAGAAAAAGCATGATTTTTACCTGTACAAATTGTGAAGGCAATATGGTCTACAGCCCGGAAAAGAAAGTGATGTTTTGCCCTTACTGTGAAAGCCAGGGGAGTCAGGAAAAGAGACATGTGAATGTGGGCAATCTGACTAAATTTTGCCCGAATTGTGGCGGTGAGATAGCGATTGGGGAGCATGACAGTGCAATGCAATGCCCCTATTGTGATAATTACATTATTCAGGATGCCAGGATAGAAGAGCCCTTCAAGCCGGATTATGTTGTTCCGTTTAAGATGGGAAAGGAAACGATGAAGAAGAGGTTCAAGGAGCATTTTAGGAAGTTTCGTTTTGCACCTACCGATTTTCTGACGGAGACAAGACTGAACAGTATTCAGGGATGGTATGTTCCGTTTTGGTTCTATGATTATGATACCCGGTGTACCTTAAAAGGCGAGGGGACGAAGGTGAGAAGCTGGACCAACGGGAATATGAGTTATACGGAAACTTCCTATTATGATGTGGCCAGAATCATAGATATTCCTTACAATAAGATTCCTGCGGATGCTTCCGTGCAGATGCCGGACGATGTGATGGATCTCATGGAGCCATACAATTATCAGGAGATGGAAACTTTTCAACCGGAGTTTTTGTCCGGATTTCACGGTGAAAAATACAATATGACTGCAGAAACTTTGGGCGGAAGAGCCAGAGAGAAAATGGAGAAGAGTGCTAAGGAATATCTTCGTTCTACCTGTGCTGGGTATGCTTCCTTTAGCAAAAATCAGGAAACAGTGGATATCACCGGCTCGAAGATTTCCTATGGTCTTCTGCCGGTTTGGAGATATCTGTATGAGTATAACGGAAAGGAGTATCCTTTCTATGTGAATGGTCAGACCGGGAAGATAGTTGGGACAGCTCCGATTTCCAAAAAGAAGGTTTGTGCGTATTCTATTACCTTTGGGGCACTGGTCACCTTGTTGTTAGGCATATTGAATTTGTATGCCATGTTGAGTTAGATTTGGAAGGGAGTGAGTCTATGAATAATGAAATCAAAAAAACGGCCATCCTTCAATATCTTTCCTATTTCAAAATATGGTTTATCATCCTGCTTTTCTTTATCGGAGGTTTGATAGTCTACCTGACAAATCGGAAAAACCAGACATCCATCAATTCCAATGCGCCTCAGGAGAGAGTGTATGATTACGCCGATGTTTTAACACTTGAGGAGGAAGAACTGTTAAGACAGCAGATTCAGGACAGTGAGTCCAAGTATGGAATACATATCGTATTGGTGACGGAAAACAAGTATATACCTGTAGGTGAGGAATACTTAGCCAGAGATATTGCGGATGATTTCTACGATACGAATAATTACGGATATAACAGAATCCATGGAGATGGTCTGTTGCTGTATGATTTCTGTGCCGGAAAGGGAGACAGCTATGCCTGGCTTTCCACCTGTGGCAAGGTAGAGAACAAATTCAGTACAGACGATATTGATAGTGTTCTTGACGAAGTGTACGATTCCAATTACAGCTGTTATGCGAATGCAATCAGACGGGCTTGTGATATTGTTTCCGATGATGGTATCTTGGGAAATCCGATTTTGTTCCCCATTATTTTGGTAATCGGTATTGTGTCGGGACTTGTCTTTGCCGGCGTAAACTCTGTACAAAAAAAGGCTCAGGTAACTACTAATAACAGGACCTACCTTTCGGATACTCCTAAAATTACTTACCAGAAGGATCAGTACTTGAGAAAGCATGTAACCTCCAGAAAGATTGAGACCAGCAGTGGTGGCGGCGGTGGCGGAGGAGGCCATCACGTCAGCAGAAGCGGAGTCAGTCACGGCGGTGGAGGAAGAAGACACTAGGGTTGACAAGGGGGACAAGTGGGGACAGGTCCATATGACCCCAGAAACTGAAGTAAAAAAAGCTTGACAAGATCAAACTTATTACCTATACTGTAACAGTATGTTTACGTTAGCCACCGTGTCTTGCTAACGTATGCTGATAAATTGATATTTAGAATGTATACAAAATGGAGGTGTACTACTTTGGCTAACATTAAATCTGCTAAGAAGAGAATTTTGGTTAACCGTACCAAGGCTGAGAGAAACAAAGCTATCAAGTCCAGCGTAAAGACCGCTATTAAGAAGGTTTTCGCTACAATTGAAGCTGGTGATAAGAAGGCAGCTGAGGCAGAGCTTACAGCAGCTATCAAGACTATCGAGATGGCTGGTTCCAAGGGTGTTTACCACAAGAACAATGTAGCTCGTAAGGTTTCCCGTATTTCCAAAGCCGTAAACGAGATGGCATAAATAAAAAGAAAGATAAGAAAAGGAGAAGCATCTGCAACCGTCATGCAGATGCTTCTCTTTTGTAAAAGCGCATAAATGTTCACAACGCTGTATATAATATCAAGAAGTGATACTGGGGGAACACCGGTTGAAGAAACGCATTTTGGTATTCATAACAGCGATTTTTTTTGTTTGGCTATTCATTGCTCTTGGCATGCCTAAAATCGTAAAGGAAATATTGTGGAACCGATATTGCCATTGGCTCTATTCGGAGTATCTCCCGCTTGCCAATAAACTTCCCTCCTACAAGGAGCTGGAGGGGGATTACATAATGGAATCAGAGGGGAAGGAAAGTCAAAAGCAATATGTGCGTCTACAGACATTGCAGTTGGCAGAGGAGCTTTTGGAACAAAATCAGAGCTTAGAGGGGGAGGAATCGGAGCCGGAAATAACAGAGGAAATAGAAATGCCGACTCCGATTTCTATGTTTGTGCCGGGGGACAAGGTGGAAACCATTGAGGATTCCGCGTTATCCGATTATACGGAGCTTGTGAAACAGTTTTATACCATTGATAAAACCACGGCAGCCGGGGAGAGCTTGCTGAATGTAGAGGAATTTCATAAGTGGGATTTAAGTATGGAGAAGAATAGCGCAGAGCCACAGATTCTAATTTATCACACCCATACCAGAGAACGGTATTCGGATTCGGATGGAAGGGATACCGGCGTGGTGGGAGCAGGAGAGCGTTTGGCTGAAATACTCAGAACAGACTACGGGTATCAGGTGCTTCACTGCTCAGACAGCTTTGACGAACCGGACTATACCAAGGCCTATTCTACAGCCCTGACTGCAGTACAGTCCATTTTGGAGGAGAATCCCAGCATTCAGGTAATAATAGACCTTCATCGGGATGATTTGCCGGAAAATTATGATAATACAGAGACCATACAAGGAATGGAATGCGCCAGGTTTATGTTTTTTAACGGCCTTTGCAGAACCAAAAAGACCGGAGAACTGTCCTATCTAAAAAATGAAAATTTGGGCGGAAACCTTGCCTTTTCCTTTGCCTTAGAGAAGAAGGCCAAGGAGTATTACCCCGGACTTACCCGAAAAATTTACCTGAAAAGCTATCGCTATAATATGCATCTTCGCCCCAGAAGCATCTTGCTGGAATTAGGCTGTCAGCACAATACCTATGAGGAAGCCTGCAATTCCTGCTATCCCATAGCACATATTCTGGATATGGTGCTTCAGGGAGGGTGAAGGGATTCTGGACAAAGCCTCCTTTTTTTGATACAATCGGTGAGAAAATCAAAAGTATTTTGGAAAAGTGAGGAATCAGGATGTCATCTGCTGAACAGAGTAAAATCCGCAATTTTTGTATTGTTGCTCATATAGATCATGGAAAATCTACCCTGGCTGACAGAATTATCGAAAAAACCGGGCTATTAACAAGCCGTGAGATGCAGGCTCAGGTTTTGGACAATATGGATTTGGAAAGGGAGAGAGGTATCACCATCAAAGCCCAGACAGTACGTACTGTATACAAGGCAAAGGATGGGGAGGAGTATATCTTTAACCTGATTGATACACCAGGCCATGTGGACTTTAATTATGAGGTTAGCCGTTCTCTGGCAGCCTGCGACGGAGCCATTTTGGTAGTGGACGCAGCGCAGGGAATCGAAGCGCAAACCCTGGCAAATGTGTATTTGGCCCTGGATCACGATCTGGATGTATTCCCCGTCATCAATAAGATTGATTTGCCCAGCGCGGACCCCCAAAGAGTTATCGCAGAGATTGAGGATGTGATAGGCATTGAGGCGCAGAATGCACCTTTGATTTCCGCGAAAAACGGTATCGGCATCGAGGATGTATTGGAAAGAATTGTGGAATGTATTCCTGCTCCCAAGGGAGACCCGGATGCCCCCTTGCAGGCATTGATTTTTGATTCCCTTTATGATTCCTACAAAGGGGTTATTGTATTTTGCCGTATTATGGAAGGTACTGTGAAAAAGGGTACGAAGATAAGAATGATGGCGACCAATGCCAGCTATGATGTTGTGGAGGTGGGATATTTCGGCGCAGGTCAGTTTATTCCCTGTGAGGAGTTGAGTGCGGGAATGGTTGGATATATCACCGCTTCGATAAAAAATGTTAAGGACACAAGCGTAGGCGACACCATTACGGAGGTGGACAGACCTTGTGCCCAGCCACTTCCCGGCTATAAGCAGGTCCAGTCCATGGTGTATTGTGGCATGTATCCGGCGGATGGGGCAAAGTACCCGGATTTGCGGGATGCTCTGGAGAAGCTGAAACTCAATGACGCCTCCTTAAATTATGAGCCGGAGACGTCTATAGCCCTTGGCTTTGGATTCCGCTGTGGCTTTTTAGGCTTGCTGCATTTAGAGATTATCCAGGAGAGACTGGAGAGAGAGTACAATTTAGACTTGGTAACGACGGCACCGGGCGTTGTATATAAAGTGCACCAGACCAACGGAGAGGTTATCGAGCTTACCAACCCTTCCAATTTACCGGACCCGTCTCAGATTGAGTATATGGAGGAACCTGTGGTATCCGCCGAGATTATGGTTACCACGGAATTTATTGGTTCCATTATGGAGCTTTGTCAGGAACGAAGAGGAAAGTATATCGGAATAGAGTACACCACCGGCGGAAGAGCTTTGATTCGATATGACCTGCCTCTAAATGAGATTATCTACGATTTTTTTGATGCACTGAAATCCCGTTCCAGAGGCTATGCTTCCTTCGACTACGATTTAAAGGGGTACGAGCAGTCCAGCCTTGTAAAGCTGGATATCCTGATCAATCGAGAGGAGGTAGACGCCTTAAGCTTTATTGTACATGCTGACTCTGCTTATGAAAGGGGACGCAAAATGTGCGAAAAGTTAAAGGACGAAATCCCCAGACACTTGTTTGAGATTCCGATTCAGGCCGCTGTGGGAGGTAAAATCATAGCGAGAGAAACGGTTAAGGCTATGCGAAAGGATGTGCTGGCGAAGTGCTATGGTGGAGATATTACCCGTAAGAAAAAATTGCTGGAGAAGCAGAAAGAGGGCAAGAAGAGGATGCGCCAGATTGGCAATGTAGAGATTCCTCAGAAAGCCTTTATGAGTGTGTTAAAGCTTGATGACAAATAAACCGTTAGAAATCTACCTTCATATTCCCTTTTGTGTCAGGAAATGCGCTTACTGTGATTTCCTGTCAGGATCAGCAAATGGGGAGACTATGCTGCGTTATACGGCGGCATTGTGTCAGGAAATACAGCTAAGAAAGTCGGAATATCAGGGGAGAAGGATTTCCAGCATATTCTTTGGAGGAGGCACGCCCTCTGCTCTGCCCTTGGGATGTATAGAGCTGCTTTTAAAGACAATAACAGGTAGAATGGAATTGTCGCCTGACTGTGAAATAACTCTGGAAATGAATCCCGGAACAGCCGTGAAGGAGAAACTTGCAGAGTACAAGAAGGCTGGAGTCAACAGACTCAGTATCGGCTTGCAATCAACCAATGACGAAGAACTTTGTACTCTGGGGCGTATTCATACTTACAGGCAGTTTCAGGATACCTATGAGACGGCCAGAGAGGTAGGGTTTGCCAATATCAATGTGGATCTTATCAGTGCTGTTCCGGGGCAGACCAAGGCGAGCTTCTTAGACTCTCTTAGGAAGATAACGCAGCTAACCAAGCCACCTGAGCATATTAGTGTATATAGTCTGATCATCGAGGAAGGAACCCCGTTTTATCAACTGTATCAGGATAAGCCGGCTCTCTTTTTGAGTGAGGAGGAGGACAGGGATTTATACCACGAGACAAAAGCACTCCTAAATACATTTGGGTACGACAGATACGAGATATCTAATTATGCCAAACCTGGCTTTGCGTGTCGACATAACATGGGATATTGGAATCGCGCTGAATATCTGGGCTTTGGAATAGGAGCGGCGTCCTTGTACAAGGAAAGCCGTTTTTTTAATTCGGACATCCTTGAAGACTACCTGGAAAATCCTGTGGGTGTCAGAAGCACCCCCGAAGTTTTATCAAAAAAAGACCAGATGAGTGAATTCATGTTTCTGGGCTTGCGTCTGTGTAAAGGCGTATCCAAGTCAGAGTTCCAACGAATTTTCGGAACAACCATTAGGAATGTATTTGAAGAAGCCATCTCCAAGAGCATTCGGGAGAAACTGATGCTGGAAACCAGGGACAGCTTCATGCTTACAGACTACGGCCTGGATGTGAGTAATTATGTCATGAGTCGATTTCTATTGTAACCCCCTATCGAAATTGAGACCCACAACGAATTGTGTACTTATATTGCAGACCGTGTAGCACCGTCGGTCCTTAGCGAGCACATTTTGACACAATGGGCAGGCAGTCGTCATAAAATAGGATGTAATAATTTGGTGGAGGATTCTGCTCTTGAAGACCTTTCTGAAGCCGTTGGACTCCAAAGAGGAAGAGCGGTGTATTCGCCTGATGAGGGAGGGTAACCCCGAAGAAGCAAGAAAGGCTAGAAAATTACTGATAGAGCACAACCTAAGATTAGTAGCCCACATCATAAAAAAGTATCAGTTTACCGATGAAGATATGGAGGATTTGCTTTCCACCGGGACAATCGGCCTGATTAAAGCAGTGGACACCTTTGACGCATCCAAGGGCCGACTGGCTACCTATGCCTGCAGATGTATTGACAATGAACTTCTTATGCTGTTGCGCGCAAAAAAGAAAAGCAGAGGGCTGGTATCCCTGTATGATCCGGTAGGAAGCGACAAAGAAGGAAATGAGATGCAGTTAATCGATGTGGTGGAAGACCCTACTCCCGACCTGTTGGAAAAACTGGTGAAAGAGGGCGAATTGTCGGCTATGAGGAGAGCTATGAAGGAGAGATTGTCAGAACGGGAGTACACTATTCTGGTGCTGCGATATGGTTTGGCCAGTGGGGAAGAAATGACACAGAGCCAGGTGGGAAACTTACTGGGAATTTCGAGAAGCTATGTATCGCGCATTGAAAAAAGGGCACTTGAACAGCTAAGGCAGGATTTACTTGTTTAACACCCTATCTGTTTTCGGTAAATCGTTTGAAATGTGCCGTTTTGTTCTTGCGGGTAGGCAAAAAATAAAGTATAATTCAAAAGGGATATTTCAAAATTTACAGTATCAGATAACTATTGGGGGATATACATGATTTTTGTAAAAGTAGAGGATTTAAAGGTTGGGATGCGGTTGGCACGGCCCATATACAGCAAAAAGGGAGTGTTATTGTATGAAAGGAACTCCAAGCTTACCATACAGGGAATCGACAGTGTCAGAAACTTTGGATTATTAGGTATTTATGTTCTTGAACCGGCAGAGCCTTTGCCACCTATGTCAGAAGAAGATTTGGAGTTTGAACGTTTCCAGACTATGTGTATCTTCTTGTTAAAGGAAGAAGTGGAAAAGATACTGGGCGGAGAAAAGCAGAACAAGCTTTTAAATCTGATTAATATGCTGATTAAACGGTATGGTTATATTGATGGAAAGTCCAGCTTTTATCAAAATTTGAGAAGTAAGGATGACTATGTATATAGACATTCCTTAAATGTGGCAATCCTGTGTGCTATGATGGCCAAGAAGCTTGGCATGCGCATGGATGAGCAGGTTCAGGTGGTAGGAGCTGCCCTGTTGCACGATATTGGGCGTATCTCTGTAATGGATGACAGAAGCTTCACTATGAATATGGATATGGAAACCCAAAGGTTCTTGCTCAGTGCTCAGAATAACGCAGCTGATTTGATAGAATCCTCCTTTTCAGACGGAGGTCCTGTACGACGAATCTGTATGCAGGCCCTTAAGGTTCAGGTAGATGATATGCAAGGAAATCTGAAGGACGGCATGAAGCTGGTATTGGGAGCGAAAATTCTATTGGTGGCAAATCGATATGATGAAATAACGGCTATGGATTTAGAGGGAAATACAGAGTCAGAGGTAAAAGCTCTATACGAGTTTATGGAAAAAAGCAAGATGTATGATTTTCAAGTAGTCGATGCTCTTACAGACTCTATCAAGATTCTTTTCCCCGGGGTAAGCATTGTGTTAAGCACCGGAGAGAAGGCTCTGGTCATCAAGGAGAATCCGGAGAATGTCTTACGACCGGTTGTGTTAACCTTTGAGGACAACAGTGTCATTGATTTATCACTTAGGGTAAATTATGATATCCGTATTGTGGATATTATGAAAACATTGGATAATCGATATATTATTGACGAAGAGACCCTTCGCCAGGCTGGCTATTTACAATAAGCTGATGCATAAGTCCAAGAGTTTTATTTGACTTAAATATATTTAGACAATAGAACTCTTGGACATCCTAATATCCTATTGTAATTCTTTCAAAGATATGCTACATTCAAAATATCAAAAGAAGTTCGGGTTCGTGCCGTTCCGGGCACATCGAAATTTTCTGTATTTACCATTTACAACTATTTTAAATAGTTACCATTATTTTTAAAGGAGGTACGAAATGTATTATTGCGTGAATTCATGCGCTGTAGTAGGCGTAAATGCAATGCCGGTACAGGTTGAGGTGGATGTCTCAGAGGGACTTCCACAGATGTCTATGGTGGGTTCTCTGGGGCAGGAGGTAAGAGAGGCTAAGGAGAGGGTTTTTGCTGCATTGAAAAATATCGGCTTAGATGTGCCGGCAATGCATATCACGGTAAATCTCTCCCCGGCCGACCTAAGAAAGGAAGGAACTGCCTTTGATTTGCCCATTGCAATCGGAATGTTTGTTTCCATGTCCTATATTCCCAACATCAATCTGCACGAAATGATGTTTTTAGGTGAAATCGGACTTAACGGAGAAATCAAGTCCGTGAGAGGAGCTCTGCCAATGGTGCGGTTGGCCAAACAACAAGGAATCAAGCATTGCTTCCTGCCTGCAGAAAACGCAAAGGAGGGAGCTGTTATCGAGGGGATTCAGGTGTATGGCATTCATCATCTCACAGAGCTGATACTGTTTTTTCAAATGGAGGAGAAAAGCCGTGAGGAAGTGTTAAAGCCGGAAAAAGTGAATGTTTTGGAACTGTTTCAACAGGGAAGAGAAGCCTATAAGGATGATTTTTCACAAGTCAGAGGGCAAACCGTAGCGAAACGGGCATCACTTATCGCTGCCGCAGGCTTTCACAACCTATTGATGCTGGGGCCGCCGGGGGCAGGAAAGTCTATGATTGCGAAACGAATTCCCGGGATATTGCCGCCACTTACTTTAGAAGAAAGTCTGGAAGTTACTTCTGTATACAGTGTTGCCGGTCTTACAAAAAATCAAAATTTGCTGGTCAATCGACCGTTTCAAAGTCCCCATCATACCATATCCACAACTGCATTAACCGGAGGAGGAATCCGGCCTAGACCAGGAGCAATTTCGCTGGCTCATAGAGGAGTGTTGTTTTTAGATGAATTGCCGGAATTTTCTAAAAATGCTTTGGAGGCTATGCGACAACCTCTGGAAAACAAGACCATACAGGTGGCGCGAGTAGGTGGAGTGGTAGAGTATCCGGCCGATTTTATGTTAGTTTGTGCTATGAATCCCTGTCCCTGCGGATACTTTCCCAATCGCAATAAGTGCAAATGCACGGAGCCACAGATTAAGAGATATCTTTCAAAAATCTCCGGGCCTATTTTGGACAGAATCGACCTGTGCGTGGAGCTTAAGGAGGTGGAAATCGAACATTTACAACGAAAGGAGGAGAATGACACCACCAGCAGTATGCTGCAGAACAAGGTGGAAATAGCAAGGCAAATCCAAACGGAACGATTTCGGAATACGGAGTATCGATTTAACAGTGATATTCAGGCAAAAGATATGGATGAGTTTTGCTATTTGGGTAAGGTAGAAAGACTGTGTATTCAGAAAATGTATCAATCCCTTAATCTAAGTGCCAGAAGCTACCATAGAATCATCAAGGTGGCCAGAACCATAGCGGATTTGGAGGAAAGTAAGGAAATTCAGGAAAAGCACCTGCTGGAAGCAGGACTGTATCGGCCGGGGGAGGTGTTAGCATAATGGAGAAGAGAAATTTTTATTGTTGGCTGTGTAGTTTGTCAGAACTGTCAGACCGTCAAAGGATAGGCTTATCCGAGGCTTACGAAAGCTTTGAGGATTTATTGCAGGATGTACAGCAAAGCTACAAGGATATATTAGGAAAAAAGGGAGCCTGGTTTGAAGGGATTGCAACGAAGCTGCGTATCGACAGACAATATTACACACAGGCAATTCAAACCCAGGACAGGCTGACGGAATCGGGGATTTTATTCTGTCATAAGCATGAGGAAATCTTTCCTGAAAGGTTACAAAACATACCGGATCCTCCCTTGGGTTTCTTCTATAAAGGGTCACTTATGAGAGAGCCGGGAGCCGTAGCTGTCATTGGCGCCAGGGAATGCAGCTGCTACGGGCAGGCTATGGCGAAGGCCTTAGGAGAAGCCTTAGGACAGAGGAAAATTGCTGTGGTCAGCGGTATGGCCAGAGGCATCGACGGGATTGCTCAGGCAGCTGCAATGGCGGCTGGAGGAACCTCCTATGGAGTGTTGGGTTGTGGTGTAGATATCTGTTATCCAGGGTCCAATCGTAGGATCTATGAAAACCTCATCCAAAATGGAGCGGTATTATCTACTTACCCGCCGGGAACGCAGCCAAAAGCTATCAACTTCCCGCCCAGAAATCGCATTGTCAGCGGACTGGCGGATGTTGTGGTTGTGGTAGAGGCAGGGCGAAAGAGCGGAACCCTAATAACAGTGGATATGGCTTTGGAGCAGGGAAAGGAGGTCTGGGTCGTTCCCGGCAGAATGGACGACAGACTAAGCATGGGCTGTAATCGGTTGATTTCTCAAGGTGCACAGATTTTATGGGATATTCCTGAGTTTGTGGAACAAATAGAAACAAAGCTGTTTCCGGAGGGTATAAAACAGAGAGGAAAGGTATGGCATAGAGAGGGGGAAGCTATGCCATGGAACCGGGAGGAAGATACTGGACGAAAGCGTCAAATTATGCAGAAATTAGAGTACACCCCTGTAACCGTGGAAGAGATTTGGAATCGTATGGGAAACACGGTTTCGGTGGGGGAGCTGCAAATTGCATTGATGGAGCTTCTGTTGGAAGGCAAGGTGGTACAACCAGCTACAGGTTATTTTTGTAAAAATAGATAAAATTTTTGTTTCCTTTTCTCTGTATCGTATACTTGTAAAAGCATTTCATACAAGGTAAACTTTACTCAGAATGAAATGAGAAGAGGAAGGAACATGATTACCAGACAAGATACAAAGAAAATATGGATTGGAAATAAGGCTATCGGAGGGGGAGAACCCATTGCTATTCAGTCTATGACCAACACAGACACAAGGGATGTGACAGCAACGGTCAACCAGATTCATAGGCTGGAGAAAGCGGGCTGTGAAATCATACGTTGTACCGTGCCGGATATGGAGGCGGCGAAAGCCATTCAAGAGATAAAAAAGCAGATTCATATCCCGATTGTTGCGGATATTCATTTTGATTACAAAATGGCTATTGCCGCTATGGAGCATGGCGCTGATAAGATACGAATCAATCCGGGAAATATCGGTGATGCAGATAAGGTGAAAGCTGTGGTGAATGTTGCTCAGGAGAGAAATATCCCTATACGGGTAGGGGTGAATAGTGGCTCTTTGGAAAAACACCTGCTGGAAAAATACGGAGGGGTAACAGCGCAGGGGATTGTGGAAAGTGCTCAGGATAAGGTAAAGATGTTGGAGGAGTTTGGCTTTACCAATATGGTGGTGAGCATCAAGAGCTCTGATGTCATGATGTGCGTAAAGGCTCACGAATTGTTAGCACAAACCTGTCCATATCCGCTGCATGTGGGGATTACGGAATCCGGTACACTGTGGTCCGGAAATATTAAGTCTTCTGCTGGCTTGGCTATGATATTATCTCAGGGAATCGGAGATACCATACGAGTATCCTTAACAGGAGATCCGGTAGAGGAGATTAAGACCGCGAAACTGTTGCTTAGAACCTTAAAGCTTAGAGAAGGAGGCATTGAGGTGGTAAGCTGTCCGACCTGCGGAAGAACTAAAATTGATTTGATTGCTCTGGCAAGACAGGTGGAAACCTTGGTGGCAGACTACCCATTATCGATGAAGGTGGCTGTCATGGGTTGCGCTGTGAATGGCCCCGGTGAGGCTAGAGAGGCAGACCTGGGGATTGCCGGCGGAATCGGGGAAGGACTCTTAATAAAACATGGAGAGGTCATCCGTAAGGTGCCGGAGACAGAGTTATTACAAGCACTGAAATTTGAATTAGACCACTGGAGTGAATAGATGAGCAAACATTTTCTGGAAGCCTTCCCAACTTTACAATGGGATGGAGCAATGAGTTCTTTATTGGAGCATGTCAGTGTAGAAAAGGTAACTGTATCGAAAAATCGCGATACCATGAGAATCTATATTCTATCGGACCGCCTGATCCAAAAGAATGTTATCTTTGATATGGAATCGAGTATACAGAAGCAGCTGTTTGGAAAACAGCATGTTTTAGTAAAGATATATGAGAAGTACGTGCTGTCCTCTCAATATACACCGGAAACCTTACTGGAAGTTTACAAGGACAGTATCCTGTTGGAGTTAAAAGGATACAATCACATATTGTACAATGCATTAAAAAATTCGAAGATAGAATTTCCGGAGGAACATACTCTGGTTATGACCATAAAGGAATCGGTCATTCTGCGTAGACAGGAGGAGGATTTCCTTCATATTTTGAATAAGGTCTTTGTAGAACGCTGCGGCATGGATGTGCAGATTCATATCTGCTATGAGGAGATGGAGGAAAACAGCCGCCGAGAAGAGGAGGAACAGCGCGTTCAGCTAAAGGTAGAAGAGATTACAAAGCGGCTATACGAGGTTTCCGGGGGTACAGAGGAGGAAGCAGGAACCCTATCTGCCCAGCCCAATAAACCAGTGGAGAAGGAAAGTGAGAAACCCAAGAGTAGTATTGGGGATAAGGCAGAAGGCTTGAAACCTTTGAAGAAGTCTGACAATCCGGATGTGATTTACGGAAGAGACTTTGACGGGGATACTATACCTATGGAAGATGTTGTGGGAGAAATGGGCGAGATTATCATACGCGGACAGATTTCCAAACAGGATTCCTTAGATATCAAGAATGGTAAGTCGATTGTTTTTCTGGATGTTACGGATTTTACAGATACATTGCCGCTAAAACTGTTTATACCCACAGTTCAAAAGGGTGAGCTGTTAGGCGGACTGAAAACGGGTACCTTTGTGAGAATCAAAGGGGTTGCCATGATTGATAAATTTGATCATGAGCTGGTCATCAGTTCTGTTACCGGGATTAAGAAAATACCGGATTTCCGTGTGCCCAGGAAGGATACTTCTCCGGTGAGACGAGTGGAGCTTCATTGCCATACAAAGATGAGTGATATGGATGGCGTTTCTGAGGCAAAGGATATTGTGAAAAGGGCATACAAGTGGCAGCATCGCGCTATTGCAATCACGGACCACGGTGTGGTTCAGGGATTTACGGATGCAAATCACGTTTGGGATGATTTGTGGAAGGAGGAAAAGAAGAGGAGAAGTGAAGCCGGCGACGCCAAGCCGGACAGACAAGATTTCTTTAAGGTTATTTATGGAGTGGAGGCTTATTTAGTAGATGACCTAAAGGAGATAGTCACAAACTCCAAAAACCAATCGTTGGAGGAAGACTATGTGGTTTTTGATATTGAGACCACTGGCTTTTCACCGGTCTCCAATCGGATTATTGAGATTGGGGCAGTTAAGGTTAGCGGTGGCTCCATAAAAGAGCGGTTTTCTACCTTTGTAAACCCGCAGACACCGATACCCTTTGAAATCGAAAATCTAACCTCTATCACGGATGATATGGTAAAAGATGCGCCAGTCATAGAAGAGGTGTTGCCGAAGTTCTTAGAGTTTTGTGAAAACAGTGTTCTGGTTGCACATAATGCATCCTTTGATATGAGCTTTATCTTGGAGAATTGTAGGCGACTGGGATACCAGACAGATTTTACCTATGTAGATACGGTAGGGATTGCTCGTGCTTTGTTGCCGAATCAGGCAAAGCATACCTTGGATGCTGTGGCAAAAACCTTGGGCATTTCCTTGGAGAACCATCACAGGGCAGTAGATGATGCAGAAGCTACAGCCGAGATATTTTTGCGTTTTATTGAGAAACTCAGACTTCAGGACAGGGAGACTTTGGACCAGGTGAATGCTCTGGGAGATTCCAATGCAGATATTGTTAAGAGGTCGTCCTCCTATCATGCCATTATTTTAGCCAAAAATGATTTGGGCAGAACCCATCTTTATAAATTGATTTCAGAATCCCACCTGAATTATTTCAGCAGACATCCCAGAATTCCCAAGAGCCTGGTGAACAAATACAGAGAGGGATTGATACTGGGCAGCGCCTGTGAAGCCGGTGAACTGTACCGTGCCTTGCTGGATGGACAAAGTGAGGATCAGATTGCCAGAATAGTGAGTTTTTATGATTATCTGGAAATACAGCCGGTGGGTAATAACAAGTTTATGATTGCCTCGGAAAAGATTCGCAATGTGAATTCGGAGGAAGATATCAGAAATTTGAATCGGAAGGTGGTTGAACTGGGAGAACAGTTTAGGAAGCCTGTGGCGGCAACCTGTGATGTGCATTTCCTGGATCCGGAAGATGAGATTTACAGAAGAATCATAATGGCCGGGAAGGGCTTTGCGGATGCAGACGACCAAGCCCCGCTTTATTTACACACAACAGAAGAAATGCTGGAGGAATTCTCTTATCTGGGCAGTGATAAGGCTTATGAGGTCGTAGTCAAGAATACCAATATGATTGCCGATATGATAGAAACCATTGCTCCTGTACGGCCGGATAAATGTCCTCCTGTCATTGAAAACAGCGATGTGACATTGCGTAATATCTGTTATAACCGTGCCCACGAGCTATATGGTGAGAATCTGCCTCAAATTGTTGAGGAACGGTTGGAGAGAGAACTGAAATCCATCATTGGCAATGGCTTTGCGGTAATGTATATCATTGCACAGAAGCTTGTTTGGAAGTCCGTAGAGGATGGGTATCTTGTGGGTTCCAGAGGATCGGTAGGAAGCTCCTTTGTGGCTACCATGGCCGGAATTACGGAAGTGAATCCATTAAGTCCTCATTATTATTGTAGCAAATGTCATTATGTAGATTTTGACGAGGAGGATGTCAAGGCATATGCCGGAAAAGCCGGAATCGATATGCCTGATAAGGTGTGCCCAAACTGTGGTGAGTTGCTGCACAAGGATGGCTTTGATATTCCTTTTGAAACCTTCCTTGGATTTAAGGGGGATAAGGAGCCGGATATTGATCTGAATTTCTCAGGTGAGTATCAGTCCAAGGCACATAAATATACGGAGGTTATCTTTGGTGCCGGACAAACCTTCCGAGCAGGAACCATAGGCACACTGGCAGATAAGACTGCATACGGATTGGCAGCCAAGTATTTTGAGGAGAGAGGCAAAAACAAGAGAAAGAGTGAGCTGGAGAGGCTTGCTTTGGGCTGTACCGGCGTTCGCAGAAGTACCGGGCAGCATCCGGGAGGAATCGTGGTCCTCCCTCTGGGGCAGGATATCAATTCCTTCACCCCTGTTCAGCATCCTGCAAATGATATGGAGACGGACACAGTCACCACGCATTTTGATTATCATTCCATTGACCACAATCTGTTGAAACTGGATATTCTGGGGCACGATGATCCTACCATGATTCGTATGCTTCAGGATTTAACCGGTATCGACCCGACGACCATACCGTTGGATGGAAAGGATGTAATGAGCCTGTTCCAAAATACCAGTGCCCTTGGCATTGAGCCGGAGGATATCGGAGGATGTCAGTTGGGTGCATTGGGTATTCCGGAGTTTGGTACGGATTTTGCCATGGCCATGGTAATCGACGCGAAGCCCACCTCTTTTTCTGATTTAGTCAGAATTTCCGGTCTTTCTCACGGCACGGATGTGTGGGTCGGAAATGCTCAGGATCTGATTAAAAGTGGTGTAGCGACCATATCCACAGCAATCTGTACAAGAGATGACATTATGTTGTACCTGATTCAGATGGGAGTGGAAAGCAGTTTGGCCTTTACCATCATGGAGAGTGTGCGGAAGGGCAAGGGGCTAAAGCCGGAATGGATTGACGAGATGAAGGCCAACAATGTGCCTCAATGGTACATTGATTCGTGCCTTAAAATTAAGTATATGTTTCCCAAGGCTCACGCCGCAGCATATGTTATGATGGCGTGGCGTATTGCATACTGTAAAATTCATTATCCTCTGGCCTATTACGGAGCATTCTTCAGCATTCGTGCAAAGGCATTTTCCTATGAGGTAATGTGCCAGGGAAGAGCAAACCTGGAGCGGCATATAGAGGAATATAAAAGAAAGGTGGCAGCCAACGAGAAGCTTTCCAATAAGGATAAGGATGCATACAGTGATATGAGAATTGTTCAGGAAATGTATGCCCGTGGATATGAGTTTGCGAAAATCGATATCTTTAAGGCACATTCCAGATTGTTCCAGATACTCGACGGTAAACTGATGCCTTCCTTGACCAGTATTGAAGGAATGGGAGAGAAGGCTGCTGATGCGGTGATGGAAGCAGCAAAGAATGGCCCCTTTTTATCCAAGGACGATTTCAAGCAGAGAACCAAGGTATCACAGACGGTAACGGATTTGATGGACAGGCTAGGCTTGCTTGGCGACTTGCCGGAAAGCAATCAGATTAGCTTATTCGATTGGGGTATGGGGTAAGCTTGCCATGAGAAACAGGAGAAAAAGCTGTTTATATAAAGGCTGTGTAACAGTTCAGTCGAGCCATTCGCAAAGTCGCACCTTCGGTGCTTCCTCGCTGCTACGCAGCTAGCTTTGCTCATTGATTGGCGCTTAGTTCATATCGAATGTCAGCTCCCAATTTATGCGAGCATAATTTGGAGCTGACATTCGATATGACTGAACTGTTACCAATGTTGTAAAAAATTTTTAAAAAAGTACTTGCTTTTTTTAGAACTTTGTATTATTATATGCAAGTGCTGTTGAGGCAGCAAAAATGGCTGATTGGTCAAGCGGTTAAGACGCCGCCCTCTCACGGCGGAAACAGGGGTTCGATTCCCCTATCAGCTGTTTCGCTGAATTTCATAATTCATTGGAAGATTCTTGAAATTTATTTCAAGAATTTTTTTTTGTAACAGCGCGGATGAACCGTAATTTTTTTTATCCATATACCTTGCAATTAAAAAAAGTATAGTGTATAGTTTGTGGCGTTAGCTATAAAATGATATCAGGATAATTGTATCGAAAGTAGGATAATAGATGGCAAAGAATCTAGTAATTTTAGAGTCTCCTGCGAAGGTCAAGACCGTAAAAAAAATATTAGGAGCAAATTATGAAGTTATGGCCAGCAATGGGCATGTCCGTGATTTGCCCAAAAGCCAGTTGGGGTTTTCACCTGAGAATGACTATGAACCAAAGTATATTACAATTCGCGGGAAAGGAGACATTCTTGCAGCGCTTCGAAAAGAAGTCAAGAAGGCAGACAAGATATATCTGGCAACCGACCCGGACCGCGAAGGAGAGGCAATTTCATGGCATTTATTCTATGCACTGAAATTAGAAGAGAAAAAGGTATATCGCATTACATTTAATGAGATTACCAAAAATGCTGTGAAAGAGGCATTAAAAAACCCAAGAGAGATTGATCAGAAGCTTGTAGATGCCCAACAAGCCAGAAGAATGCTGGACCGCATGGTGGGGTATCGGATTTCTCCCCTTTTGTGGACTAAGATTAAGAGAGGCTTAAGTGCAGGAAGAGTACAGTCCGTAGCACTTCGTATTATCTGCGACCGAGAAGCCGCGATTGAAGCCTTCGAACCCAAGGAATATTGGTCCTTTGATGTAAAGCTTGCTGTACCTGGCGAAAAGAAACCTATCCTTGCCGGGTATTACGGAACGATAGAAGGGAAAAAGGAACTGGGAAGGAAAGAGGATGTGCTGGAGGTTCAAACAGCAATTCAGAATGCTGCATTCCAGGTTGTTGAGATAAAAAAAGGACATAAGGAGAAAAAAGCCCCCCTGCCCTTTACCACCTCAACACTCCAGCAGGAAGCCAGTAAACACTTAAATTTCTCAACACAAAAAACCATGCGCCTTGCCCAGCAGCTCTATGAAGGCGTGGATATTAAGGGAGAGGGAACAGTTGGCTTGATCACCTACCTTCGTACGGATTCCACTCGAATATCAGAGGAGGCTTCTGCCAAAGCTGCTGATTATATTGCAAAGCAATATGGGCAGGAGTATTTGGCACAGGAAACTGGCAAAAGGAAAACAGAACAAAAAATTCAAGATGCCCATGAGGCGATTCGCCCCACGGAAATTGGCAGAACACCTGCTCATGTGAAGGATGAATTACCACGGGATTTATTTCGCTTGTATCAGCTCATTTGGAATCGCTTTGTGGCAAGCCAGATGTGTAGCGCAAAATATGAGACTATATCCGTTAAGTTTCAGGCTGAGAAACAGATTTTTACTGCCGCTGCGTCTCGAATCCTGTTTGGAGGGTATCAGTCTGTCTATCATCTGGAGGATGAAAAGGAAGAGAAACAGATTCTTTCCGGCAAGTTAGAGAAAGGTCTAAAGCTGGATTGTGAGGAAGAGCTGCCGGCGCAGCATTTTACACAACCTCCGGCTCACTATACAGAAGCATCCCTGGTACACGTGCTGGAAGAATTGGGGATTGGCAGGCCAAGTACCTATGCACCTACGATTACCACCATATTGGCCAGACGATATGTAACAAAAGAAAAGAAAAACCTATATGTGACGGAATTAGGGGAAGCAGTAAACAAGATGATGATAGAAGCCTTTCCAAGTATCGTAGATGTGAATTTCACGGCAAATATGGAAGCCTTGCTGGACAGCATTGCAGAAGGCTCGGTAAAATGGAAAAATGTAATCTCCAACTTCTATCCCGATTTAGATGAGGCAGTTCGGGATGCAGAGAAACTATTGGAAAATGTGAAGATAGCGGATGAAGAATCGGATGAGCTTTGTGAGTTCTGCGGCAGAAGAATGGTTATCAAATATGGACCCCATGGTAGCTTTTTGGCTTGCCCCGGATTCCCTGAGTGTAAAAATACAAAGCCCTACTTTGAGAAGATAGGAGTACCTTGCCCTAAGTGCGGAAAGGATATTGTAATCCGTAAGACGAAGAAGGGCAGAAGATACTACGGCTGTATAGACAATCCGGATTGTGATTATATGGTGTGGCAGCGTCCCAAAACAGAAGAGAAGGGGAAATAGAACAACGAAATTGAGTGACAAGGGTAAATTGTACATGAATTGTGTACAATTTACCCTTTGTTTTATAATATTTCGTTGCAAAGCTGAAAATTATGTGATATTATCTAGACATAAATGTATACTTGTCATTGAAGGGAAGAATGAGGGCTGATTCGTGAGTAGTGTACAACTGTTAGATAAGACCAGAAAAATTGGAAAACTGTTACATAATAATAATTCCAGCAAGGTAGTGTTTAATGATATCTGTAAAGTGATGCAGGAGATTTTAAACTCCAATGTCCTGGTAATCAGTAAAAAGGGAAAATTGCTCGGGATAGGCTGTCACGAGGGGGTTGAGGTAATTGATGAGCTGATTCATAATTCCGTAGGGGAATTTGTGGATGGTATGTTCAATGAGAGACTCTTAGGCATCTTATCGACCAAGGAAAATGTAAATTTGGAAACTCTTGGTTTTGAGAAGGAGGAAAGCCAAAAATTTCAGGCTATTGTAGCTCCCATAGAGACGGCGGGAGAGCGTCTGGGGACCTTGTTCATTTACAAGCTGGAACAGAAATATGATATTGACGACATTATTCTCTGTGAATATGGCACTACCGTGGTAGGACTAGAGATGCTTCGAGCTGTCAATGAGGAAAATGCGGAGGAAAATCGTAAGATTGCAATTGTAAAGTCGGCAATCAGTACATTGTCCTTCTCCGAGCTCACTGCAATTGTACATATTTTTGAAGAGCTGGGTGGTACGGAAGGCATTTTGGTTGCAAGTAAAATTGCTGACAGAGTGGAAATCACAAGGTCTGTGATTGTAAATGCACTAAGGAAGTTTGAGAGTGCGGGCATCATAGAATCCAGGTCTTCCGGTATGAAGGGCACCTACATCAAGATATTAAACGATGCTATTTTTGAAGAATTGCAACGGATTAAAAGGGAAGAATTAAACTAACAAAAAGGGATTTGGCGTAGGAAACTACGAGGAAAAGGGATTTACCATAAGGTAGATTCCTTTTTGTGTTTTTACACTATATTTTGTATTCTGATGAAAAAATAGAAAAAGATATTGTGTTTTTACTATTTTTCTTTATAATAAAATAGAGTGGGTGCGTTGTGCCCTGCTTTAGGAGACATAGGAGGTATGTATGCTTCAATCAAATGCATTTGACTATATTAATATTTTGGATAAAGCAGCGGATGCAAGCTGGCTTAGAAATGAGGCCATTGCAAATAATATTGCGAATGTGGACACACCGGGCTACAAGAGGCAGGATGTATCCTTTGAGACAGAACTGCAAAAGGCCTTAGGACATTTTCAGTTTACCTCTCTGGATGAAAAGGTGGCTGCCGTAAAGACCGGCCGATTGAATCCTCAGCCCTTTACGGATTATGCCGGTTACTCTTATCGACTGGATGGAAATAATGTGGATATCGACCAGGAAAATATCTACCTTGCGGAAAATCAATTAAAATACCAAGGATTGATGGCTGGTATCAAGTCTGAGTTTACCAATTTACAGAATGCTATGAAATAAGTGGGAAGGAGATTAGGCTATGAGTATGTTTGGCTCTTTTGATATCAATGCGTCAGGCTTGACAGCGCAAAGATATCGTATGGATGTGATTTCAGAGAATGTGGCAAATGCCAATACAACCAGGACCCAGGATGGCACTGCTTACCGAAGAAAGGTGGTCACCTTCGCACAGAAGGGGGACCAGACAGCATTCAGCAAGGTCTTTGGCGATATCATACATAAAGGCGGATACAGCGGACAAGGGGTAAAGGTAACCAGCGTGATAGAAGACCGGGAAACAGAGATGAAGATGGTATACGATCCTTCTCATCCGGATGCAGATGAAAACGGTTATGTGACCTACCCCAATGTCAACATCGTCACTGAGATGACAGATTTAATTGATGCAAGCAGGGCCTATGAGGCCAATGCGACAGCCTTTACGGCCAGCAAATCCATAGTTCAGCAAGGGCTGCAGCTTGCACAAAACTAATGAGGAGTCCGGATGTTTGTCTTTTGACAAAACTTAGGTTTGGTTCGTTCTGATTGACGTAGAACAGAGGAGAAAGATATGGATTTAATGTCATTAAGCGCGATAAACAGAATTCAAGGAGTGCAGGGGGTACAGGCAGTCAAGAATTACTCCGGTATCTTACAGTCACAGGATAACAAAAAGACTGAGGGAACCTTGTTTGACAGCTTCTTAAATTCTGCCATTGATTCCATCAAGACAACAAATAGCTATCTGTCTGATGCAGAGAACGAGGAAATCAAATTTGCACTGGGGGAAGTGGATAACAGCCACGATTTGAGTATTGCACTGCAGAAGGCATCCACAGCGTTACAATACACAGTTGCAGTAAAGAATAAGTTTTTGGAAGCATACAAAGAGATCATGCAGATGCAGATTTAGCAACCTGCAGGGCTTGATTTTAGGAATTTTAAGGTAAGGGAGAAGTACAATGCTTGAAAGGCTGAAGGCAATTCAAAAAAAGGTACTGGATTGGTGGAATCGGTTCACTACAAAACAGAAGAGTATTATCATAGGCGTGATTGCTGTAGCAATTCTGACATTGGCGTTTATTGTGTATTTTGCAAGCAGACCGCAGTATGTCCGCTTGCAGGAGTGTGATACTACCAAAAAGGCATCTGAGATTGTCAGTATTTTACAGAGTAATAACATAGAGTATAGGACTTCCTCGGATGGCTTAAAAATTGATGTTATGGCTGGACAGGAGGCTCTCGCCAATTTAGCCATAGGAGCAGCTGGCTATGTGGCGGAGGATTATACGCCGGAAAGCGCACTTAGCGGTGGCTTGTCAACAACTGCTTCCGATAAGGAGAAGCTGTGGGGAATTTATCTGGAAACCCGCCTTGCCAATGATTTTGCCGCTTTGTCCAATGTAAAGAGTGCCAAAGTGCGCTTTCATTTGGAGAATCAGACAGGCACTTTGATTGAGAGAAAGGCCGAGCATAGTGCTTTTGTGCAATTGGAATTAGACGGTACCTTTACCTCAGCAAATGCGCAAGCTATGGCCAAAGCCATACAGACAGCCCTTGGAAATGAGACCACAGATAATATCACCATTATGGACCAGGATGCAAATCTGCTATTTGCCGGAGGTCAAAGTGATACCAATGCAGGGATTGCAAACTCTATGCTGGAGCTGCAGCAGCAGGCTGAGAATATGCTGACTAACCAGCTGCGTAGAGTGCTAATCGGTACAAACCAGTTTAGTTCCATAGAAGTAACCAGTCACCTCGAGGTGGATTTTGCTTCCTATGAGGAGACTGTGAAACGGTATTATGCCAATGAAGGCAGAGATGAGGGTATGATATCCTCGGAAAAATATTATGAATCTACCAATGAAAGCGATGTAGGCGGCGTGCCCGGTGCAACCTCCAATGACGGAACAGTAATGGTCAATCCGGATGCCAGCAACAGCTCTTCCCAGCAGTCCGAGAGAGAAATCAACCGACTGCCCAATGAAGCCATTAAATATATCATCAATCCGGGTGGAACGATAGATTACAAGGCTTCCTCTGTGTCGATTGCTATGATAACCTACAAGGAAGTAAAACAGGAAGATGCCAAACTACAAGGCTTCTTAGATGATATGACCTGGGAGGAGTATAAGCTTGCCAACAGTGAGGATGTAAAGGTTGAGGTGGATGGGGAGCTGTACTCTATGGCATCCACGGCTACCGGTATACCGGTAGAAAATATTACCATTATGGCTTACGAGACACCGCTGTTTTATGATAAGCCCGCTGTGAATGTAAACTGGACGGTGATTCTCAGCATTGTCATGATGGTTGTCATTTTTGGCTTGTTAGCTTTTGTGGTGTTTAGGACCATGAGAGTTCGCGTAGAGGATTCCGAGATAGAACCGGAGGAATTGCCGGTAGAAAAATTGTTGGCATCTACACCTGAGAGCGAATTAGAGGATATTGATGTAGAGACGAAGTCTGAAACACGCAGGATGATAGAGAAGTTCGTGGATGAAAACCCCGAGGCTGCGGCAGCCTTACTTCGAAACTGGCTGAACGCAGATTGGACTTAAGTAGGCTTTTAACAGAAAGGGAATGACCTATGGCTAGAAATGGAAGAGAACAGGGGGGCGTCAGTGGATTACAGAAGGCTGCGATCTTACTGATTTCCCTGGGACCTGAGAGATCGGCAGGGATTTTTAAACATTTAAAGGAAGAGGAAATTGAAGAACTCACCTTAGAGATTGCAAATACCAGAAGTGTAACCCCTCAAGTAAAAGAGGATGTTATAAATGAATTTTACGAGGTGTGCTTGGCACAACAGTATATTGCGGAAGGTGGTATTGGCTACGCCAAGGAGCTGTTGGAAAAATCCTTTGGTACTGAGAAGGCTGTGGATGTCATCAGCAAGCTGACCGCATCCTTACAGGTGAAACCTTTTGAATTTGTCAGAAAGACAGATGCTTCTCAGTTGATCAGCTTTATACAGGATGAGCATCCTCAGACCATTGCGCTTATTTTATCCTATTTATCTCCTAGCCAGGCGGCGCTTATTATTTCGGCTCTTCCTCCTGACAGGCAGGCGGATGTTGCAAGGAGAATTGCGGTTATGGATCGAACCAGCCCTGATGTCATCAAGGAAGTGGAAAAGATGCTGGAGAGCAAACTGGCCAGCCTTGTAAATCAGGATTACACAATTATCGGTGGTGTAGATAATGTGGTTGAAATATTAAATGCCGTGGATCGTGGTACAGAAAAGCATATTATGGAAACCTTGGAGATTGAGGAACCTGAACTGGCAGATGAAATCCGCAAGAAGATGTTTGTATTTGAAGACATCCTGCTATTGGATGACAAGTCGATTCAGAGAGTTCTGAAAGAAGTTGACAGTTCTGATTTGACGGTTGCGCTTAAGAGTGCAAATGAACAGGTACAGAATGCAATCTTTAGCAATGTATCCTCCAGATTGGCAGTTATGATCAAGGAGGATATGGAGTTTATGGGTCCTGTGCGTATGAAGGATGTAGAAGAAGCACAGCAAAAAATTGTTAATATCATTCGTAAGCTTGAGGATGCTGGTGAGATTATCATAGCCAGAGGCGGAGGAGATGAGATCATTGTCTAGTAATTTGATTAAGAGGGGAAGTACCCTAATAAGCCAGGATAATACCCGAATAATTGATGTCAATGAACTCATCGCAAAGCGTATGGAAGCTCTCAGGGTTCAAGCAGCCTGCGAGGAAGAGGAAATCCTATTGGCAAACAGCAATTCTGACAAGGAACAGGTGGAAAACTTGTTGTCAGAAGAAGGCTTTGTAGGCCTGGGAGATACCGCACAACAGCTCTTTGAAGAGATTCCGGAGGAGACAGAAGAGGTAACCGCTACGCCGGAGGAGGTTTTGGCTGAAGCCAGAAAGCAGGCGGAATGCATCCTGGAGGAGGCAAGAAGAAATGCGGAAAATGAGGCAGAAAGATTGCACCAGGAAGCTACCTTGAAAGGCAGGGAAGAAGGGCTTAATGAAGCGAAAGAAACCCTTGATATTCAACTTAGGGCTCTGGAAGAAGAAAAGGAAGAGCTGCACAGGCAATATGATGAATTGATGTTAGAAGCGGAGAGCAAGCTGATTGATATCTTGTCTGAGGTATATGAGAAATTGATCGGAGTCAGCTTTCAGGGAGATAAAGAAGTTCTTTTGTATGTTATCTCCAATGCCCTGAAGGGAATCGACGGAAGTCATAGCTTTACAGTCCGTGTTGCACCTGAGGAGTATGAAACTGTCCGACAAAAGCAAGCTATATTAGAAAACTGTATTCAGGGGAAGGATAGTTACTTAGAAATTTTGTCTGACAATCAGTTGCAGCCCGGAGGATGCAGCATAGAGACGGAAAAAGGAATCTATGACTGCAGTATTGACACCCAGCTAAATGAAATCAAGAAAAGATTAGTGCTTTTGTCCTATGAGAAAGCATAGTAGAGGAAACTTTGAGAAAACCGGATATTCAGTATGATAAATATCAAAAATTAGTAAGAAAATCCTTCGTTGTCAGGAAGGGGAAGGTGGTCAATGTTGTTGGCTTGACAATTGAGTCTGCCGGACCTGATGCAAAATTGGGGGATTTATGCACGATTTTCCCTGATGAAGAGGGAAATTATAAACCTGTTGCCGCGGAAGTAGTTGGCTTTAAGGACGGGCGAACCTTGTTAATGCCTTATGACGTGACGGAGGGAATCGGAGCAGGGAGCATTGTGACCAATACCGGATTTCCATTGATGGTTACCGTAAGCGAGAAGCTTCTTGGGAAGACTTTAAATGGATTAGGCGTTCCGCTTAGTGGGGAGAGTCTTGACGGGGAGAGCTATCCGGTGGAAGCCTTACCTCCTGACCCGCTAAAGAGAACCATCATCGATGAGGTATTGCCTTTGGGAGTCAAGGCAGTGGATGGACTGATCACTGTGGGAAAAGGACAGAGAATCGGTATCTTTGCAGGCTCCGGTGTAGGAAAGTCTACCCTTATGGGAATGTTTGCCAGAAATACAAAGGCTGATATAAATGTGATCGCTTTGATTGGTGAGCGTGGCAGGGAAGTTAGAGAATTTATTGAGAGAGACCTTGGTGAGGAGGGTATGAAGAGGTCGGTGGTAGTGGTGGCTACTTCTGATCGACCGGCCTTGGAGAGAAACAAGGCTGCTAAAACTGCAACTGCTATTGCTGAGTATTACAGAGATCAGGGGAAAGATGTTTTGCTGATGATGGATTCCCTGACTCGATTTTCCATGGCCCAGAGAGAGATAGGACTAGCGGGAGGGGAACCGCCTGTTACAAGAGGGTATCCGCCTTCTGTTTATTCTGAAATGCCCAAGCTTCTTGAACGGGCAGGGAGGAATGATATTGGTTCCATTACCGGCTTGTATACTGTTTTGGTAGATGGAGACGATTTTAATGAGCCTATTGCGGATACTGCAAGAAGTATTTTGGATGGACATATTGTGCTTAGCAGAAAGCTGGCGCATCAGAATCATTATCCTGCGGTTGATGTTTTGCAGAGCATTTCCAGATGTATGAGTCAGATTGCTACCAAAGACCATAAACAGTGTGCCGGGAAGCTTAGAAATGTCCTGGCAACCTACAATGAGGCTGAGGATTTGATTAATATCGGAGCATACAAGAGCGGCAGCAATCCCTCCATTGACTATGCAATTTCCAAAATAGAGGCTGTAAATTCGTATTTATGTCAGGATGTGGACGAGAAGATTACATTTGAAGATTCGAAGGAATTGCTGGAGAAACTGTTCTAGGCATAGCATAAATAATAGGTTAAGTCCTATTAGAACCTGAACCAAGCGAACGGAGGGATGGTAGGAGGACACATGGCAAGGTTTCGATATTCCTTACAAAGCATTCTAAATATTAAGGAAAAACTGGAAACGCAAAAGAAGCAAGAGTTTGCAGCAGCGCAGATTGCTTTATCGGAGCAACAGGAAAAAACACTGGCACTTAGAAACAGACTTTCAGACTGTGAAGACAGGGCAAGAGTTCTGCTAAGTGGAACCTTAGATTTTATGGAAATACAGGAGAACAAGGCATTGCAGCTGTCTCTTGAGAATCGCCTGAAAATGCAGCTCGTGGAAGAAAAAAAGGCAGAGCAAAACCTGGAGCGTGCAAAAGAGGAAATGGTCAGTGCACGCACGGAACGAAGAACCTATGAGACATTAAGAGAACAGGCTTTCAGAGAATTTATGATGGAAGAAAATAAGGCGGAAAGCAGAGTGGTTGACGAATTAGTCAGCTACACCTTCGGACAGAAAAAGAAAGGGTAGCCTATGGCAAAGGAAGAAAGTCAGCAGGAACTTCAAACAAAAGCCCAAAAACAGAAGATTGTTGAAGAAAAGAAGAACCTGAAAAAAGAGCAAAAGGAACAGAAAAAAGAGGCAAAAAAACGTGCTAGGGAAATTGCAAAGCAGGAGGATGCATTAGCAGAACAAGAGGAGGGAAACACTCTGGTGACCTTTGGTGCCACATTGCTAATCGTAGTACTTTGGCTGGCAGTGATCTGTGTCATCATTAAGATGGACATAGGCGGTTTCGGTAGCAATATTATGACTCCTATTTTGAAGGATATCCCGGTGGTGAATAAAATTTTACCGGGAGTATCTATGAGTGTCACTTCTAATCCTGAGGAATACGGTGGATACACAAACCTAAAGGATGCAGTGGATCAGATTAAGAAGTTAGAGCTTCAGATTGATAATCTACAGGTTAGCATAAACACAAAGGATGAGGAAGCGAAAACACTGAAGGCAGAGATTATAAGACTGCAGGAGTTTGAAAAGAAACAGGTAGAATTTCAACGCATTCGAACCGAGTTCTACGAGGAAGTGGTGTATGCAGACAAGGGTCCGGGTGCAGAGGAATATGCAAAATATTATGAAACCATGGATCCTGCCATGGCTGAGTATATATACAAGCAGGTGGTTGCCTCTGTACAGGCGACAAAGGAGATACAGGATTATGCATCAGCATATTCACAGATAAAACCGAAAGAAGCGGCAGGCATCTTTGAAAAAATGACAGATGATCTGAATCTGGTGGCGAAGATTTTGAATGCTATGAATGCTGAAAACAGAGGCAAAATACTGGGAGCTATGGATCCAACAGTTGCTGCGAAACTTACAAAAATTATGGATCCGGAGCGTTAAGAAATCTTGGAAAACCTCCGATATAATGGTATAGGCGAAAACTAGGCACGCAACATAGTTAAAAAGCCGGAATTTTTTAGAAAGGAGGAAGAGAATGACAAGTGCGAATATTACGGAAACACTGTTCTTCACGCAAGTAACACCAAAGCAAACAGAGCAGGCTGCTGCTCCTGCCAATGACCAGTTTAAGAATATCCTGGCAAAGCAGACGGAATCGGTAAAGAAACCGGAAGCTGGAAAAACGCAAACCGTAAAACGTGAACAAGCAGTTGAAAATACTAGGCCAAAGACGGTTCTTTCAAAAAAGAGCGATTCCGTGGAAGCAACTCCCAGTACAGAGAAGTCATTGGAAGAAATCGGTGCGGATATGGAAACGTTGGAAGATGATATCGATGCTTTGAGTACGGATATTATGGCTTGTATAGCGGAGATTTTCGGTGCTACTCCTAACCAGGTTGAAGCCTTCGCAGAACAACAGGGAATTGAACCTAATGAGTTGCTTGATATGGAGATACTAGGGGAGTTTACCAGACAGTTTGCAGAGGTTGAAAATCCCTTGGAGCTATTGACCAACGAGCAGGCGTTCCAAAATTTTAAGGATGTTATGGAATTTGCAAAGACCGGACTGGAGAGTTTGAGCGAACAATACCAGCTTCCAATAAAGGAAATACAAGCTGTTGCCATTCAAAATGTTGTGGTACAGGACAGCTTTGAAGGCTCAGTGCAGGTGGTTGGCAATGGAGCGATTTTCTTAGAAGCTGAAATGATAGCGGAAGAAAGCAATGTCCCGGTGACAAATCAATTTGGTTACATGGAAGATGCTGAGCTGTTAGATACCAATAGTGTAACTGAATTGGGTGAGAAACAAATTTCTTCGGAAAACCTGGAGGATGGAGCCGAGGCAATGGAAGCCACGCAACATCCGCAAACAAAACAAGGTATGCAGCAGGAAGAACAGGGAAATGCAGATAGTTCTTACTCACATAATCAATTTGAAGCAAATACAAAGACGCAGACAAAAACGGTAAATATTCATTCAGGTACAACGAATACCGCAAATACTGTATCTAAGGCACAAGCAAAAGACACATCCGTTGATGTCACACAGACCGGTGGCAGGTTCGTATTAAATCCGTTGGAACAACCCTTTCAGGAAACACAGAACATTCTAAGTTATGAAGGCACGGACAGCGGAATCAGCACAGAGGATATCATGCGACAGCTTATGGATTACATGAAGGTGTCTGTGAAACCGGATGCATCCGATTTGGAAATGCAACTTCATCCCCAGAGCTTAGGAAATGTGCAAATTCACATCGCCAACAAGGAAGGAACCATTACAGCTCAGTTCACCACGGAAAATGAAGCGGTCAGGGCAACCTTGGAAGGACAGATGATTCAGCTAAAGGAACGCTTTGAGGAGCAGGGAATTAAGGTAGAAACGATTGAGGTTACCGTTGAAACCCATTCCTTTGACCAGAATCTGGGACAGAATCAGAGTCAGGGAGAGGAAGACTATAACGGACAGCAACGGAAGGCAACAAGAAGTATCTTAGATACCTCCTTATCCGAAGAAGAAATGGAACTTTTAAGTGATGAGGACAAATTAAAGCTTCGGATGATGGAATCCAATGGAAATCAGGTGGACTATAAGGCCTAGGCCGGAAAGGAGAAGACAATGGCTTTAATGGCAGCAGTAAAGGATGGACAGATTGTAGAGTCTGCGTCACAAAGCTCTCTTAACAAAGCAAATGCAAAAAGCACTGACGGTATGGATAAGGATGCTTTTTTGCAGCTTCTGGTAGCGCAAATGAAATATCAGGATCCTTTGGAGCCAACTTCAAACACAGAGTATATTTCCCAGTATGCACAGTTCTCCCAGGTGGAGCAGATGCAGAATATGGCGGGAAGTATGGATTTACAGAGAGCCAGCTCTTTGGTGGGACAGGAGGTCTATATTAAGACCACCGGTTCTGACGGCACACCCAAATACATTCAAGGCAAGGTGGATTATGTCGTCTACGAGAATGGAGAAGCCTTCTTAGCGATTGACGAGGAGCTGTATTCCATTGATGATCTGGATACAGTGGCAGACAAAGAATATCTGGCAGCATACGACAAGGCTACGGATTTTGTAACTCGAATCAAGAAGCTTCCGGGACTGTTATCCGTTGGAGAGCAGGATATTGAAGAAATCGAAGCACTTCAGACAGCTTATCAGGAGATGACAGAGTATGAAAAACGTTTCATCGCCAGCGATGTGGTTAATGATTTATCCAAGTATGTGGAGCAAAAGGATTTGGTGAAAAACAGATTGGAGCAAAACCAGCCGACAGAAGAGAACACGGATGAGACAACGGATGAGACGGGGGGAGAGTAACCGGTACATGACCCCATAAATTGACGAAAGGACGATTTACGGGAAATGTGGTAACAGGGAAGGAATGGAGAATATGGAGATTCAAAATACAAGCTTTCTTTCCATTGAACAGCTTTCCGATAAGTACCTGACAAAAGGAACGCAGATTACCAGGCATCAAAACGATGTGGCATCCTTCCGAGAAATCTTTGCAACCAAACAGGCAGCTGTGAAGGAGGGAGAACTGAAGTTTTCCAAGCACGCCGCAAAGCGATTGGTGGACAGAGGAATCGAACTGGATGACAATCAGTTGATGAGACTGGAAGGCGGCACCAGGAAAGCAGGACAAAAAGGAATTGTGGAATCCTTGGTACTTATGGATGAACTGGCGTTTATCGTAGATGTTCCAAGTAAAACGGTAGTAACTGCAATGGACAGCAGAAGCGAGGAAGAAAACATTTTTACAAATATTAACGGAGCTGTGATTGTATAGCCGGACCGACAGGAGGTTATTTCTCTTTGAACGACAGATAAGAGAACACGGTTCCTACAGAAATAGGAGGAACAAAGCTTATGATGAGATCATTATTTTCTGGTGTGGCAGGTCTTAAGACACATCAGACCAAGATGGATGTAATCGGTAACAATATTGCCAACGTAAATACGGTGGCTTACAAGTCAAGCTCCATTACCTTCAGCGAGCTTATGAGCCAGACAACGCAGAAGGCAAGCGGCCCCAATGCCACCACCGGTACCGGTGGTACCAATGCAAGACAGATTGGCTTGGGCGTAAGAACCGGAGCAATCAATGTGGACATTACCTCCCAGGGTGCAAGCCAGTCTACGGGAAATCCCTTTGATATTATGATTACCGGAGAAAACTTCTTTGTTGTCAGCAACGGTACGGACAATTTCTTTACCAGAGATGGCTCCTTCTATGTGGACGGAGCAGGCAACCTGGCTATGACCAGCACCGGTTACAATGTTATGGGCTGGGGCGTAGACCCGGAGACCATGGATATCAAGAGAGATTCTGTAACGGCCCTTCGTATTATGAGCAGCGCCAATATGACCTATCCGCCGGAGGCTACCTCAAAGGCCTATGTAGCCGGCATTCTTGATAAGAATGATAAGAATGTAGTCAGCGCTAACGGCAAGGCAATCAATTTGAACTTCTATGATTCCCTTGGTTATAGCTATACAGCAAAATTAATCTTCAAGCAGTCCCAGAACCCCAGTGAATACAGTGTGGAGTTAGAGAAGATCCTGGATTCTACCGGTCAGGAGATTGATACAACAGGGGTAACCTTTGGTGCTACTACCCTGCAGGAAAAGAAAACAGCATTTAATTTTGATAATGACAGCTACAAATGGGTTGGTTCAGAATTGCGTGATATTAATGATAATGTTTTAGTTAATGTAAATCAATTAGTAGATGGAACACCTGGAGAGTTTAAGGGAAAGGATGAGCTTACTAGTGTTCCCAAACCGGGCTCCAATCCGGCTGAGTATTATACCGTAGGAGAATCTATGGATATGATTGCCGCAGCATATGGCTTTGAAGGCTCTACAGAGGAGTTTTTCAATCTGTATTTTGTGACAGATGCAAATACGGTGCCGGTTACCAGACAAACGGTACAGCAGATTTTACAGGCAAATACATTTCCAAATCTTTTGACGGCAGATACAACTGCCGGCTTTGAGGCAGACGGACGCTTCTTCACCGGTGGAAATGTGGCCTTTGACCCTGACAACGGTGAGTTTGCAGGAATGGGAGGCAATGCTACCAATTCCACATTGACCTTAAGCTTCAATGGTTTGCCAGAGTTTGGTAATTTCTCGGATATTGAAATTGATTTCTCGGAATGCTCCATGTTCGATAACAAGGGAACATCTACCTTAGGAGCTACCAGCGGTGACTTTGACGGCATCGGGGCAGGACGTCGTCTGGGCGATATGATTGGTGTTTCCGTACAGAAGAACGGTATGATTTATGCAAGCTATGACAATGGTATGACAAAGCTGTTGGGTCAGCTTGCGACAGCTAATTTTGCCAATGCCTCTGGTCTGGAGAAGGCAGGAGATAATCTCTATTCTGCCACCCTAAACTCCGGAGAATTCGATGGGATTGGTGTGGATGTTACAGCCAATGGTGGATACATGTCTACGGGTCAGCTGGAAATGAGTAATGTTGACTTATCAGCAGAGTTTACTGAAATGATTACTACCCAGCGAGGCTTCCAGGCCAACAGCCGTATTATCACAGTATCTGATACCTTGCTTGAGGAGCTGACCAATTTGAAGAGATAATAAGAATGGAATAGTAAGGCGATCCTAAGGGACGGAGCAATCCGTCCCTTGTATGTCTTTTTAGACAATGATAAGGGAGGAAATGGAAATTGGTTGAGGTGACAAAACTAAATGGGGTTAAGATACTGGTAAATCCCTCTCTTTTTGAGGTGGTAGAGGAAACACCGGATACAGTCATCACTCTGACAACCGGCAAAAAAATAATTGTAAAAGAAAGTAGACAAGAGATAAAAAATCTTGTAAAATTGT
>CAMAHO010000004.1 GCA_945834545.1 uncultured Lachnospiraceae bacterium
GGAAGACACCCATAAGAAAAAACGAAAATCACAAAACATACTATATCTGTAAGGGGGAGGACACCCATGACAAAAAACATTAGTGTTACAGATCAAGACGGAAGAATGATAGGAACCACCTACCCGAAACGGGCAGCTGGTTTAGTGAAGAACGGACGGGCCATTTACTTGGACGACTGTACCATTCGTCTGTCCGGTAAGAGAGAGCTGTCCGATATTGAACTTTTCATAACGGAGGGTAAACACATGAATTATTTATATTTTAATGCAAGAGATTGGGCTGAGAAGCAGCCTGAAACAAGTAACCAGGGAAATGGATGGAGCCAGAACGGATTCTTCCAGGGAATGCAGGGAATGTTCCAGGGTGGACATCAGTCAACGGTTGAGAAGAGCTATATCAACGATTTTGATGGAAACCTGGTGGAAACCATCATGTTAGGTGATTGGGATGAGCCTTGTGTGGAGGTTGTCTCTAAGGTTATGGGGCTGAATGCAGGGGAGCAATACACCTTTGTATTTTGGCTGAATGGTGGAGAGAATGATAGAAGGGATGAAACCTGTAAGCTTCAAATCTCCTTTGACACCAACCCGGCAATCGACAATAACTATAAGCTGAACCGCGGTTATATTAAGCCGTTGCTTCACAAGGAAGGCTGGGAATTATATGCCATTCCATTCCAGGTTCCGGCAGAAATGCAGACGATTGTAAACACCCGTATGTCCTTCATTGCAGGGAATGCACCTATGGCAGTAAAGGCTGCCGGCAATCCGGAGCTGTATCAGGATTGGAAGGATGAACCGGATCAGTTTGCAGCACTTCGTCCTCAGAGACACAATCTGGTGTTTGAGGATGGCTGGCCATCCATTCATATGTATGGTGGAGATAAGTATTCAACAGAAGCACTTAGAAAGAAGAAGGGGATTGAATTAACGCCCAGTCAGCGTCAGGCTCTGCAGGATGTAGCCGGAAATGTGCAGCAGATGGCACAGGAGTTTGCAGCAAAGTCAAAGCAGGTTGCTAAGGAATTAGCCCAAAGCACCAGGCAGATGGCAGAGCACTACAAGGAGAAATTTGATAACAGAGAGAGTGCTAATGCTCAGGATGGAATCACCCCGGAGCCAACAGGCACAGTGGAACCGGAGGATCCAATCCAACCGGAACAACCCATCACTCCTATGAACGAGGAAGGCGGGAATGAAGGTGCACAGGCCAGTGAGACTGCTTGGAACGGTGGAGAAGCCGGAACTGGTGACTCACAATAATCTGGGGACAAAAAGCGGAAGGTCTTGGTAAGTATGCGCCGGGTGGTTCGCTTAGGTATTGAAAAGTAAAGCATGAAGCAGGGTATCTTAAAGGGTACCCTGTTTTTATATGCCAGGGTGTGTGTGCCAGTGGGGACGGTAATTTCCGGCTTTTTGTGTGCCGGAAATTACCGTCCCCACTGGCACACACACTAGAACCTTTTCGCCACATCATTGACAGTAGCGGGCTTGGGGAGTACAATAAAGGGAGTTGAATCAAAGGAGCTTTCGCATGTTTGGAAGTGCAAAAATAAAGAAGAAAATATCATCATCACAAGTGATTATTTTAGGTTTTACAGGAGTAATTTTGTTGGGAGCATTTTTGCTGATGCTACCATTTTCCAGCAGGGAAGGAAGAGTTACCTCCTTTTTTGATGCTCTTTTTACCGCTACCTCGGCTGTCTGTGTGACGGGTTTGGTGGTGCGGGATACGGCCACCTATTGGTCGGTTTTTGGACAAGCAATTATTTTACTGCTTATCCAAATCGGAGGAATGGGTGTGATTACGGTAGCTGCTTCATTTAGCATGTTCTCAGGGAAGAAGATTTCCCTGATGCAAAGGAGTACTATGCAGGAGGCGATTTCGGCGCCTACCTTGAACGGCATCGTGAGATTGACGGGATTTATCATAAAGGGGACCTTGCTGATTGAATTGGTGGGAGCATTGGCAATGGTACCGGTGTTCTATCAGGATTTTGGCTCAAGGGGAATCTGGATGGCCTTCTTTCATTCCATTTCAGCCTTCTGCAATGCCGGTTTTGATTTGATGGGGACGCCCGGGGGCGAATTTGCGTCTCTGACGAGATATAATGTTCAGCCCTTAATCAATGTGGTTGTGATGCTTTTGATTATCATAGGCGGAATTGGGTTTCTCACCTGGGAAGATATCTGTACGAATAAACTGCGATTTAGAAAATACAGGATGCAGACCAAGGTGATTTTGAGTACAACGGCTCTCCTGTTGATTGTGCCCTGGCTATTTTATTTTTTCATAGAGTTTTCCGACCAGAGTATGAAAGAAAGAGTGTTTCATTCCCTGTTTCAGACGGTGACGCCCAGAACAGCGGGATTTAACACAGTGGATTTGACGACGCTAAGCGACCCAGGGCAGTGGATTACCCTGTTTCTCATGCTGATAGGTGGCTGCCCCGGATCCACAGCAGGTGGTATGAAAACGACGACTCTGGCTGTTTTGCTATGCTCGGCAGTTGCAACCTTCAGACAAAAAGAAGACACGCAGATGTTTGGACGGCGCATTGATATCTCAGCGGTGAGAAATGCGGCTACTATTTTAATGATGTACTTGACACTGTTCTTTTTCGGAGCTTTGGTGATTAGTACCGTGGAGGGTCTGCCCATGTTTTCTTGTCTATTTGAGACGGCCTCTGCTGTTGGTACGGTAGGACTCAGCCTGGGTCTCACTCCATCCCTTGGAGCAGTCAGCAGGATTATCTTGATTTTACTAATGTTTTTTGGCCGTGTGGGCGGTTTGACGCTGATTTTCGCAGCTTTTTCCGGCGTGAAAAAGACACCGTCCAGACTGCCACAGGAGAAAATAACAGTTGGTTGATAAGTAGGAGGTATATTTACATTGAAATCGATTTTATTGATTGGATTAGGCCGTTATGGCAGACATATAGCGGAGCATTTATGTGAGCTGGGACATCAGATTATGGCAGTGGATATGGATGAGGAAAGGGTGAACAAAGTGCTTTCCTTTGTCACCAGTGCACAGATAGGAAACAGCACCAACAGGGCGTTTATGGAATCCTTAGGCGTGAGCAACTATGATGTCTGTATCAGTACCATTGCCTCGGACTTTCAAAGCTCCCTGGAGACAGCCTCTTTGTTAAAAGAACTGGGGGCTAAGATGGTAGTGGCCAGGGCTGCGAGGGACGTACAGGAGAAGTTTTTACTTCGAAACGGAGCCGACGAGGTGGTGTATCCGGAGAAACAGCTTGCAAAATGGACGGCCATTCGTTACAGCGCAGATCATATTCTGGATTATATTGAATTGGATAATGAGCATGCTATTTTTGAAATACCGGTGCCGGAGGATTGGGCAGGCCAGACGGTAGGAGGCACGGATATTCGTAAGAAATATGGAATTAACATCATGGGTATTCGCAAAAACGGGAAGCTGGAGCTTACCGTGTCCCCTGATATGGTGATGGGAGCAGAGGACACTATGATGGTCCTGGGGAGAATCCAGAGTATACAAAAGTGTTTTAAAATCTAGTGAATTTGAGTTGTTAGCAGGAGTTAGCTATGAAGAGTTATTTGATAAAGGATACCACCAAGGAGGAACGAATCGCCCTCATTAAGGAGTGGATACCGGATGAGGACGGGATTGGTGACAGTGGTATGGATTTATGGGATATGTATGACGACTATATCAAGGGAGTGCGGGAGATTTCGGAAATCAATGCCTCTTTGGTAAATGAGTTTGTGATGCAGGATGAGTAATGACATAGGAGAAACAGGAGGGTTTGCTATGGCACAAGTATTTATGAGATTTCCGGGAGGTAAGCTAAAGGCATTGACTTTCAGCTATGATGATGGGGTGGAGCAGGACAAAAAGCTACTTTCCATTTTCAGAAAATATCATTTGAAGGCCACCTTTAATCTAAACAGCGAGCAGTATGCTCCCGAGGGAACGGTTTATCCGGAGGGACAGATTCATCGAAGGATGACCGAAAAGGAAGTCAGTGAACTGTATGTAGGGGATGATATTGAGGTGGCAGTTCACGGCGCAACCCATCCTTGGTTAGATCACATGCCTGTCAATATGTGTACAAGAGATTTGCTGGCTGACAGGGAGAATTTGGAAAAGCAGTTTGGCACCCTGGTAAGAGGTATGGCCTATCCCTACGGAACTTATAATGACGATGTGGTAGCAAGCATGAGGAGCGTGGGAATCGTATATTCCAGAACAGTACATTCCTCCTACGATTTCAATATGCCTAGTGACTGGATGCGTTTGCCTGCCACCTGTCACCACAATGATCCAAAGCTTATGGAGCTTGCAAAGCGTTTTGTGGAGGAGCCTACCTGGGGCAGACCGGCTATGTTTTATTTGTGGGGCCACAGCTACGAATTTGAGGCAAATGATAACTGGAATGTGATCGAAGAATTTGCTGAATATATGGCAAATCGTGAGGATATCTGGTATGCCACCAACATTGAGATTTATGACTATCAGGATGCTTTTAAGAAGCTTCTTTTCAGTGTGGATGGCAGGATTGTAAAGAATCCCACGGCAATGGAATTGTGGTTCTTCTTAAATGGCAAGGAGTATAGTATCAAGCCAGGTGAGGTTTTGACTGTAGAGAATGAATAAGAGAGTAGTAAAATATATTGGAAAACTATATTCTGACTTTCCAACAAAATTTGGGGTGCCAAGGCAAAGCGGCTTGGTGCCCTCTTTAGAATCCAGAATTATTATGGAACCGGAATACCGTAATCCCCAGGCTTTTCTGGGGATAGAGGAGTATTCACATCTATGGCTTTTGTGGGATTTTTCTATGGTAGAGCAAAAGAAAGGGTTTACTGCTACCGTTTGTCCGCCCAGATTAGGCGGAAAGGAAAAGAGAGGGGTTTTTGCCACCAGATCTCCCTTCCGACCCAATCCCATTGGGTTGTCCTGTGTGAAGCTGGAACGGGTGGAAAGGACAAAAGAGTATGGAACGGTCTTATATGTCTCAGGGGCGGACCTCATGGACCAGACGCCGATTCTGGATATCAAGCCCTACCTTCCTTATACGGATTCCCATCCGGAAGCCTTAGGAGGCTTTGGGGAGGCTCACAAGGAGGATGGTATAGAGGTGGACTTTCCTGAGGAACTGTTGCAGAGAATACCGGTGGAAAAGAGAGAAGGCCTTTTGGACGTCTTAAAACAGGATCCAAGGGCCGCGTTCCAAAAACAGCCAGGTAATGTCTATGGAATGGGCTTTGGCGAGTATGACATTCGATTTGAAACAAACGAGTCTGGACAGCTTGTAGTGTGTGGAGTGGAAGAGAGACTGTCAGAGGGGTTTAAGAAGGTTAAATAAGAACAGGAGTCGATGGGGCAGGGGGACAGAGGGAACAGGTACATATGACCCCCCTCTCTGACATCATCACCAAAAAAAATAGGGGTCAGGTGGACCTGTCCCCCATGACCTCTTCGACCTCTATAGGTAGTGATTTATGGATTTGCGCATCAGGAATCGCACAGTGTAGCCGGCTTCATCGCAGACTCTGCGAACCAGCTCCTCCGCCTCCTCCTGAGCATTCTCGTTGATACAAATGATACAGCCTGCTTTTTTACGGTGTAAAAATGAACTCTTTGTCCAGCGGATGTAGTAGGAGATGCGGCTTTTTAGCAGCTCACGCTCAATCAATTGCTTACATTCCATATCTGTGACTTCACATAATTCGATCTCATTGTTTACTTTTAAAGCAGTATATAAAGGTTGCATGTATTCTAGTCTCCACTTCTGATGATGGTGACATTATAACACATGCAACCTTTTGTTTGCAAGATTTTTACTCCTGGGGTACACCAATGCTTCGCATTAAAATTTCCCAGCTTTGATTATCGAGAATTACCTGATAATCGGGATTTAGGTAGAATTCGGCATCATGCTGACAATATTTTCTGGTAGCCGGTTCTGTCACAATTTGGTTGCCAAACTCATCCGTTGTAATCATTGTAGAGCCGGGAATCAAAATCTCGTCTTCTACAAGGGGAAGAGTGGCAATCCCTTCATAGGCAAATGGACAGGATTCTGTGGCGGGAAGACCGTCATACTGGCAGATGCGACCTACGTAGTGGACATCGCATTGCTCGGTAGGAACGCATTCCTCGTCGAAGAGCTCTGTATACACACAACCTGCTACATCACAAACTCCAATATTGGGCAGCTTGCCGGACTGGCTGCAGACTTCCATGGAAACAATACCGAGAGGTTCTTCGAAATCTGCATCCGGAAGAGGTTCATGTACGCGTTTCATAATAGCGGCCCAAAGATTTTTCGCCACATAATCCTCACGATTTTTCTTTGAGGTGCTCATATCGATATTGTTGTCATAGCCGGCCCAGGTAGTACAGGTATAGTAGGGCGTATAGCCTGCAATCCAGACATCATGATACCTGGAGGAAGTACCGGTCTTAACGGCAATTCCCATATTGGAATTGAAGTTGCAGGCCTTTCCGGTACCGCCTGCTTCCGTGACAACATCCTTCATAGCATCGGTCAGCAGATAGGAGGTGGTTTCCTTTAGCACCCGTCGCGTAGCAGGATGTGTGTTATCCAAAATCACATTACCGTCAGAATCCAACACACGTTTATATAGCTTAGGCTCTACATAGATACCACCGTTTGCAATGGCAGCATAGGCGGCGTTTAGTTCATAGGGAGAAACCCCGTTGGTTAATCCACCCAGTGCCTGGGCTTGAATAATGTCGGTTTTCCATTCACCTTTTACCATGCGACCGGATTCCAGGGTGGTAAAGCCAAAGTTCTTTAAGTAGTCAAAGCCAAGCTGTGGGGTAATTACAGTCAGGTTCTTTACGGCTACAATGTTTAGGGATTGAATGATACCCTGACGAATGTTTTGGATGCCTCTGTATGGCGTCGCACTGCCTACGTACCAGTTCCTGACCGGAGTTCCGTCATTGTAATTAAACGGAGCGTCATTGTAAACGGTAGCCAATGTCATGCCTGCACAGTCCATAGCAGGAGCAAAGGAGGACAAAATCTTAAAGGTAGAACCAGGAGAACGGGTAGCACTGGTAGCACGGTTTAAGGTTCTGCGTCCTTCTTTAGCACCACGCCCGCCAACCATGGCCACCACATAGCCTGTGGTCTGATCTTCAATCACCAGGGCAGCCTGTGGCTGTGGAGTCATGGATATTTTTTCATCGAAATTCTCATAGTCGATTGGCAATTCCAGAGCTTCCAGCATGGCTTCGCGATACAGATTGACAGCTTCATACGCATCCTCCTGGGAGGAGAAGATAAGATTAAAGTTCTTATCCTTATGTTCCTTGAACCAGGACATCATATTTTCCTTGCTGAAATTGTGCTTCTCCTCGTTCTCATCATAAATAGTGAGGGCATAGGTCAAATACCACTTTACATTCTCTGGATAATTCTCCGGGTTTGCAAACTCCTCGTCTGCAATTTTCTGAATCTCGGGATCCATGGTGGATTCGATTCGAAGTCCGCCGGCGGTCAATAGGGATTCGGCTAAGACATCAGTATAACCTGCGTCAATAAGATCCTGCTTTACCTGGGCATATACGGCATCGGAGAAGTATGTGCCGGTGGAAGCGGTGCTTCCCTTTAGGGCTGTGTTATAATTTCCGATGCGCTTATAAACATTCTCCGTATCTCCGATGGCGGTAAAATATTCCTGGGAGGTGATGAAACCCAGCTCCTTCATTTTGTCCAGACATTTTTTACGCCTTTTCTGGTTGTTCTCCGGATGCGAGATAGGGTTGTACCCACTGGGGTTCTGCGTAATGCAGGCGATAACAGCGGATTCGGAAATGGTAAGCTCTGAACAGGGCTTACCAAAATAGCGCTGGCTGGCCGCCTCTACACCAAGGGTGTTTTGCCCCAGATTGATTGCATTCATATAACGCAGCAGGACTTCATCCTTGGTAAAGTTTTTGGTGATTTCCAAGGCAAGGTATTGTTCCTGAATCTTTCGCTTGATTTTCTTTACATAGTTATCACCTTCCTCAGTCCAGTCTAAGAAGATGGTGTTTTTTAAGAGCTGCTGGGTGATGGTACTGCCACCCTGGGTTCTCTTAAAACCAGAGCTGAAAAATTCATAACCGGAACGGGCAATGGCTCTGAAGTCAATGCCGTTGTGCTGATAAAAACGTTCATCCTCGATGGCAACAAAGGCAAGCGCCAGATGCTCCGGTATTTCATCCATGCCTACTTCAATACGATTGGAGCTTTGTCCCACATATTGATCCAGTTCATTTCCTTTGGCATCATATACAATGGTAGCCTGTCCGGAGGCCACCACATCGCTTAATCGGATTTTTGGAGTATTGGCAAGTATGCCTTTAAAGGCACCGATTCCCAATGCTACTGCGCAGATAAAGACTGCTATCAGGGCAATCAGCGCGGAGATTATGGTGTAGAGAACGATTTTTCGCCCCCACTTACCGCTGGTTGAATTGAGTGCGCGTTGTTTTTTGAGCACTCCTTGTTTGCTAAAATTCATATGACAATTCCTTTCGGGGTTTCATAGTTAGAAACCGTGATACCTACGGATTGCTCCGCAATCCTGATATCTGTATAGTGATACCTGCGGATTGCTCCGCAATCCGGGCATCCATACTGTGATACCTACGGATTGCTCCGCACTTCGTGCTCTCGCAATCCGGGCATCCATACTGTGATACCTACGGATTGCTCCGCACTTCGTGCTCTCGCAATCCTACCCATCTATTCGCATATCGTGGGACTGCGTCCCACTTTTATGCTCATAGCTGGGGCGGGTCCCAACTGCCTATGTCCACTCTTGAGCAAGCTCAAGTGGACATAGGTAGTTTTGACCCTGGTATCACTAGTATATCAAAATATATTCTTGAAATAAAGTTTTTTTAGTTATCCTTAAGAATTGTTTCACAATTCATTGGAATTATGCTATTCTTTTGATAGTTTTTCGATTTTGGTGAATACTTTTGTTGTGAGGAGAAGGATGGAACAGACAAAAGAGATAAAGATACTTTTAGAGCCGGCCACTTCCGAGATTGTTGAGAAGAAGTCCAGGTTTATTGCCCATATGAAGCATTGCGAAACCGCGCAGGAGGCGGAGAGCTTTATTGATGAAATGAAAAAGAAATATTGGGATGCGAGACATAATTGCTCGGCCTTTATAATAGGAAATAACGCAGAACTGACCAGGTGCAGCGATGACGGGGAGCCCTCCGGTACAGCCGGCAGACCTATGTTAGAGGTGCTGCTGGGAAGTGGAATCCGCAATGTCTGTGTGGTGGTAACCAGGTATTTTGGAGGGGTTCTTTTGGGAACCGGTGGTCTGGTGAGAGCCTATTCCCAGAGCGTTAAGGATACTATTGAACATGCCAGTCTGGGAGTGCTCGTTCAGGGCGAGAAACTTCTGATAGAAACAGACTACAATGGGGTTGGTAAAATACTGTATCTGTTGGGAAAATATGGCTTGGAGCCCCTACAGTCCGAATATGGAGAGCAGGTGAATATCACGGTCCAGGTTCCAAATACAGAGGCAGAAAAGCTAAAAAAAGAAGTGACGGAAACCACCAATGGGAGAGCGGAAATAACCCTTTTAGAGAAATTAGACTATATTGACAAACAGTAAGTCGGAGTCTAAAATAGTAGTATTCGTCCTTACAAGAATAGCGTATGAAAGGTGGTGGTTTGAATGACAGCAAATAGTGCAGACAGTTCCGTTCCTGAACGAAGTTGTAGTCAAGTAAAATCATCAAAGGAGATATGCTATGGAAGAATTAGAAGAGAAAATCGTTCTTAAGGATTTGCTTGAAACCAAGCAGTATACTAAGCTCCGTCAGTGTGTTACAGATTGGAATGTGGCCGATATTGCAAGCTTTATGGAGGAACTGGAACCGGAAGAGATGTTTAAGGTGTTCCGTATCCTTCCTAAAGATTTGGCAGCGGATGTGTTTTCCTATCTGGAGGTGGACAATCAGCAAAGCATCATTGTTTCCCTGTCCGATAAGGAAGCTGCGGGGATTATCAATAATCTGATGGCGGACGATGCGGCGGACTTGATGGAAGAAATGCCAGCCAGTGTGGTAAAGCGCCTTTTGACAAATGCAAGTCCTGAGGTACGAAGGGATATTAATCACCTTTTACGGTATCCGGAGGATTCTGCCGGAAGCCTGATGACCGTGGAGTATGTGGACCTTAAGGAGAATTTGACGGTGGAGCAGGCAATTGCCAGAATCCGCAAGGTAGGGCTGGACTCCGAAACGATTAATATCTGCTATGTCCTGGACCCGCAGAGAAAGCTGGTGGGGACAGTAGCGCTTCGTTATCTGCTCTTAAGCGAAGGGGACGAGATTATCGGTGACATTATGCATGAGAATGTCATCGCCATCAATACCATGATGGACCAGGAGGAAGTAGCCAAGCAGTTCAAAAAATATGACTTTATTTCCATGCCCGTTGTGGATAATGAAAACCGACTGGTGGGCATTATCACAGTGGATGATATTGTGGATATCATGGAAGAAGAGACCACCGAGGATATGGAAAAGATGGCGGCAATCGTGCCCAGTGACAAGGTCTATATGAAAACCACTGTGTGGGAAACTTTTAAAAAGAGAATCCCCTGGCTTTTGCTGCTGATGGTTTCTGCCACCTTTACCAGCGCGATTCTAACCTCCTTTGAGGATGCTCTGGGGGTATGTACGGTGCTGGTGGCATTTATTCCTATGCTGATGGATACAGGAGGAAATGCCGGCGGACAGGCAAGTGTAACCATTATTCGTGGTCTTTCCCTGGGGGAGATTACGTATAGTGATGTGTTTAAGGTTTTGTGGAAGGAAATTCGCGTGTCATTGATTTGCGGTGTCACTTTAGCGATAGCAAATTTCGCAAAGCTGATGCTGTTTGACCGGGTAGGATTGATGGTGGCACTGGTCGTATGTCTGACCTTGGTGTTGGCTGTTTTGATGGCCATGGTGGTTGGCTGTATGCTTCCAATCGGAGCAAAACGTTTGGGCTTTGACCCGGCAGTCATGGCAAGCCCGTTTATTACCACGATTGTTGATGCGCTTTCGCTTTTGGCATATTTCAGAGTGGCTAGCTTGTTGTTGCATATATAGAAAAAGGGGATTGTCATGGAAGGCAAAAGAGGAATCAATGTGGATAATTTAGATCCCACATTTTTGTTTACCTGGAAGGGCACCAGGCATGAGGATGAGGCCAAATATCACAGTCACGACTATCTGGAGATGGCCTTTGTCCTATCGGGCGTAGGTAGATATAAGATAGAAAATCATATTTACTCCGTGAAGGAAGGAGATTTGATTGTCTTTAATCCCGGAGTGCGTCACCAGGCGTTGCTTGACCCGGAAGCGGAGACTTCTACCACTGAGTTTTTTGTGGGCTTTTCCGATATCCAGTTCCCGGAGTATCCGGACAATGTCCTGCCTATGCCGGAGGGGGAATTTATGCTCCATACCCAGGGCGAATTGAGACAAAAGATATTTAAGATTTGTTCCTCCATGGAGGCAGAAAAAGCCATCAGCCGTCCCGGAAAGTACTTTATGTTAAAGTCCTATCTGATGCAATTACTCTTGTTAGTCATCAGAGAGCAAAGTGACTTTGATACCCTTCAGGGCAGCTATATCTTTGAATCCACCAACAAAAAGTATGTGGTAGAGCAGATTATCAATTATTTCGAGGACCACTACAACGAAAAGATTTCACTGGATCAGATAGCGGCGAATATGTACCTGAGTCCCTTTTATGTGTCTAAGATTTTCAAGAGCGAAACAGGGGATACGCCTATCAGGCATCTGATCAATATTCGACTGGAAAAAGCAAGAGAGCTCTTGGAAAAGGGATATAAGGGCAGCATTCAGGAGGTGGCTGCTATGGTAGGCTATGACGATGCATACCATTTCAGCAAGCTGTTTAAACGCTACTACGGTATCACACCGACCCAGGCGAAACGAAAGTAAACAGGCAATCCGACAAGGGAAAATGGAATCAGAGAAAAACAAATTAGAGAAATAGGAATTCGAGAAAAAGTAATACAGAAAAAAGTAATGGAGAAGGAATGGGTAACTGGATATGCGTTATTTTTTTGAATCTAAGGTGGAAAAAACACAAGATGGGTATGAAATCAAAATTCCATTCAATGTGTGGGAAGTTTGCAAGCAAAGAGATGTGATTCAGGGAGATGTGGTTTTGGATAACCAGCATATTGACTGTACACTACTTCCCTATGAAAAAGGAAATTATGTGATTCACATAGAACATAAGGATGCGCTGAACATACAGGTGAATGTGCCACATAAGATTTTACTGCATATTACTGAGACTTTGATTCGGATTGATCAAAACAGTCCCTACAGCTTTGATAACCCTATTCGTACCATTGACAGTATGCAGGTCATAATGCAGCCGGAGGATGGCTTGTGTGGACAAGCCTGTGTTGCTATGCTGGCTGGAAATACCATAGCAGAGGTTATCTCTGTTATGGACTGCAGGGAGTGGCAGGCGACAATGGGAAGAGTCATCTCTGCGTTAAATTACTACGGAATTGACCACAGAGATATTATCAACTACACAGAGGGACGACCTACGGTTCTTCCTAAGTGCTGTATCATGATGGAGAAGATGGGGCGTTACTGCCATTATCTGATCCATTATGATGGGAAGTTCTATGATTCTAACCTGGGAGTTTTGGAGGAATATGATATGTCCAAGCTCTTGGGATATCTGGAAATCATATGTTAATTGGTCTACATTTGCTTTCCTGGGCATAGAAATACAATGTCGGGTAAAAAGCATCCTCTTAACAGAGGGGGATAGAGCATGCATAGACATGGGCATGACCGGAAAACAATGTACATATATTATTTTTATATAAGGAGGCAGTATCATGAAGTTAGTACCATTAGGTGACAGAGTTGTGTTAAAGCAGCTTGTGGAAGAGGAGACTACAGCGTCCGGAATCGTTCTTCCAGGCCAGAACAAAGAGAAGCCGCAGCAGGCAGAGGTTGTTGCTGTAGGTCCTGGTGGAGTGGTAGAAGGCAAAGAAGTCAAGATTGAAGTGAAAGTCGGCGATAAGGTGATCTATTCCAAGTATGCCGGAACAGAAGTGAAGGTGGACAAGGAAGACTATATTATCGTAAAACAGAATGATATTTTGGCTGTTTTGGCTTAGAACTGAATATAAGGAAATAGAATTGGAGGCGTAGTATTATGGCAAAGGAAATTAAGCAGGGAGCAGAGGCTCGTGCAGCATTGGAGGCCGGTGTAAATAAGCTGGCTGATACCGTTAGAGTGACCCTTGGACCTAAGGGAAGAAATGTAGTATTGGATAAGTCTTTTGGGGCACCCCTTATCACCAACGACGGTGTAACCATCGCAAAGGAGATTGAGCTTGAGGACAGCTTTGAGAATATGGGTGCTCAGCTTGTGAAGGAGGTTGCTACCAAGACCAATGACGTGGCTGGCGATGGCACCACAACTGCTACTGTTTTGGCACAGGCAATGGTCAATGCCGGTATGAAGAACCTGGCAGCAGGTGCAAACCCGATTATTTTAAGAAAGGGTATGAAGAAGGCTACCGACTGCGCTGTTGATGCAATCGCAAGCATGAGCCAGAAGGTAAACGGTAAAAACCATATTGCAAGAGTTGCAGCAATTTCTGCCGGCGACGAGGAAGTAGGCCAGCTGGTGGCAGATGCTATGGAAAAGGTTACCGGAGACGGTGTTATCACCATCGAGGAATCCAAGACCATGCAGACCGAATTGGATTTAGTAGAAGGTATGCAGTTTGACCGCGGTTATATTTCCGCATATATGGCAAGTGATATGGACAAGATGGAAGCAGTGCTGGAGAATCCTTATATCCTTATCACAGACAAGAAGATTTCCAACATTCAGGAGATTCTTCCTATTCTGGAGCAGATTGTTCAGTCCGGCGCTAAGCTGCTTATCATTGCCGAGGATGTTGAGGGTGAAGCTCTTACTACCTTGATTGTAAATAAACTTCGCGGTACCTTTAATGTAGTAGCTGTAAAGGCTCCCGGCTATGGCGACAGAAGAAAGGCTATGCTTGAGGACATCGCTATCCTGACCGGTGGTACCGTTATCAGCAGTGAACTGGGATACGAGCTTAAGGATACCACCATTGATATGCTGGGCCAGGCTAAATCCGTTAAGGTACAGAAAGAAAACACGGTAATTGTTGACGGTGTTGGCGATAAGGATGCAATTGCAGCAAGAATCAACCAGATCAAGAAGATGATTGAGGAGACTACCTCTGACTTTGACCGTGAGAAACTGCAGGAGAGACTTGCAAAGCTTGCCGGTGGAGTGGCAGTTATCCGCGTAGGTGCTGCAACAGAGACCGAGATGAAGGAAGCAAAGCTTCGCTTAGAGGATGCTTTGGCTGCTACCAAGGCTGCTGTTGAGGAAGGTATTATCTGCGGTGGTGGTTCCGCTTACATTCACGCTTCCAAGAAGGTTGCTCAGTTGGCTGACAGCTTGGAAGGGGATGAGAAGACCGGTGCACAGATTGTATTAAAGGCACTGGAAGCTCCTTTGTTCCACATTGCAGCAAATGCCGGAGTAGAAGGCAGCGTAATCATTAACAAGGTTCGCGAGTCTGAAATCGGTATCGGCTACGATGCATTGAATGAAGTATTTGTGGATATGGTAGAGGCTGGTATTCTGGATCCTGCAAAGGTTACCAGAAGCGCTCTTCAGAACGCTACCAGCGTAGCAAGCACACTGCTTACCACAGAGAGTGTTGTGGCAAGCATCAAGGAGGATACTCCTGCAATGCCTGCAGGCGCACCAGGAATGGGCTACTAAAACGAAATAACGGAAGAAGGCGAGGCCGCAAGCCTCGCCTTTTGTTGCATTAGGGACGGGGTGAATTGCTGCTCATCTCCGGTACCATTGTCACAGCACCCGTTAGGGCGCTGTGACAATGGTACCGGAGATGAGCAGCAATTCACCCCGTCCCTAAATTCCCCCTTTGCGTAGATAGGTTTTTGTGTTATAATCTGTTCTGTATATTTCGGATAGAAAATGAGGCGTAACATGGAGCAGGAAAGGGAGAACAGACGACAAAGGATTAATCGCCTGAAAAAAGCTATCGTTTTGCTATCTACAGTAGCCTGGATGATTCCTTTGGTTTTGTGCCTTGTACTGTTTGGTGTCTTTTTTGGTAACCAGAACATGTTGAAACATCAAAATCAAGTGTTAGAGGAACTGTTACAGACGCAAAAGAAGCTGGAGGAAAGATACGACGCCATAGAAGAAAGATTGGCCAGTCTGGAGGACAGGCTGCTTACGGTCGGCGAGGGGGCTGTGGAGGAGGTTCAGACCTCAGGTGACAGCGTCATAAGTGAAGGGGTGACGATAGAACCCTCCAATCAGGAAAGGGAAGGCAAGAAGAGAATCTATCTTACCTTTGATGATGGCCCCAGTGTTTATACAGGGGATATTCTGGATGTCCTAAAGGAATACAATGTGAAGGCCACTTTTTTTGTCAACGGCAAGGAAGGAGAGTGGGCGGACGAAGCCTTGAAGAGGATTGTGGACGAGGGACATACTCTGGGGATGCATTCCTATAGCCACGAGTATGAACAAATCTATGCTTCTGTGGAGGATTTTGCTGCGGATTATGAAATGCTGCACGAGCACATCTTATATGTGACAGGCTATGACAGCAAGGTATATCGTTTCCCGGGAGGCAGCTCTAACCGTATCAGCAAGATAGATATCAGAGAGTTTGGAAAGTACCTTGCAGATAGAGGAACGACCTACTACGATTGGAATATTTCCTCCAAGGATGCTTCCAAAGTACCGCTTTCTGTAAATGCAATCGTAAAAAACTGTACCCAGGATTTGGATAAGCTTGACGACTGCATGATTTTGTGTCATGACGCTAAGAGCAAGGCAACTACTGTAGAAGCATTGCCAATACTGATAGAACGCATTATGGAGATGGAGGATGTGGAATTTCTGCCGATTACAGAGAATACCCCCCTCATCCAACACATTTCCTTAAATGAAATAGACTAAAGGAGGATAAGAGATGGGCTTTTTCTCAGATTTAAAGCAGGATTTGTCTCAGGCCGTGAATGAACTGGTGCCCGAGGAAGATACTACCAATATATCTTTCAGACAGGCTGAGGAAGAAGGGATTACCCTGGAAGAGATGATTGGTAGAATAGACAATATTGTTCCCCAAGAAGATGCAGAAACGGATGAGAACCAGGGAGAAATGGAGTTCCAAACTGAGCAAACAGAGCTTGAGGTCGGGATTGAGGAAGTATTAAAGCAGATGGAGGAAGATACGGAAGCAATCGAAAATGCCGAGGAGGATGCAAACGGAGCAGAAAGCTTAGATGAGATGCCTCCGGCAGAAGCTTTGGAAGAGGATGATACTCCGGATGTAGATGAGATTGCCCGGGCCTTGGAGGCTAGTGTAACAGAGGAACCACAGGAAGAACCGGAAAAGGCAAATAAAGGAGAAAGTAAGCTTATGGATTCAATAGTTGGGAAGATTATTTCAGACGAAACAGCTCTTATCACGGCTGGCATGACGGTGAATGGAGACATCTCCTCAGAGGGTTCTTTGGATGTCATCGGCACCATAAACGGTAATATTGAGGTGCTTGGAAAACTGAATATCACAGGTCATGTGATGGGGGATTCCAAAGCGTCAGAAATCTACGCAGATGGTGCTCAAATTTGCGGAGAAGTTATGAGCGAGGGTGCTGTAAAGGTTGGTGCAAGTACCGTTATTCTGGGCAATATCACGGCAAGCAGTGCGGCGATAGCCGGAGCTGTAAAGGGTGATATCGATGTGAACGGACCGGTAGTGTTGGACGCATCGGCCATCGTAATGGGCAATATTAAATCCAAATCCGTGCAGATTAATAATGGTGCGGTAATCGAGGGTATGTGTTCTCAGTGTTATGCAGATGTGAACCCGACTTCCTTCTTTGATGAATATAAAGTACCTGAAAAGAAAAGCAAACAGAAAGGACAGCCTAAGGCATGAGTAGAATTTTACTGAAATTAAGCGGAGAGGCATTAGCCGGCGATAAGAAAACCGGGTTTGATGAAGAAACTGTCAGAGGGGTGGCTTTACAGGTAAAGCAGCTTGTGGATTCCGGCGTTGAGGTTGGAATTGTGATTGGCGGTGGTAATTTCTGGAGAGGCAGAACCAGTGAGAATATTGACCGTACGAAGGCAGACCAGATTGGTATGCTTGCCACGGTTATGAACTGTATCTACGTGTCAGAGATTTTTCGCTCTGAAGGTATGATGACAAACATTCTCACTCCTTTTGAGTGTGGTACCTTTACAAAACTGTTTTCAAAGGACAGAGCAAATAAGTACTTCTCAAAGGGAATGGTAGTCTTTTTTGCGGGTGGAACGGGACATCCCTATTTTTCAACGGATACAGGGGCTCTGCTTCGCGCCATCGAGATTGAAGCAGATGTAGTATTGCTGGCAAAAGCCATCGATGGAGTCTATGATGACGATCCCAACAAGAATCCCAATGCGAAAAAATATGATGAGGTTTCCATTGATGAGGTGGTAAGCAAGGGACTGCAGGTAGTGGATTTGACGGCATCCATCTTGGCAAAAGAGAACAAGATGCCTATGTGGGTATTTGGATTAAACGAGGAAAACAGCATAGTCAATACCATGAACGGCAAATTTACCGGTACAAAGGTTACAGTATAGATTAGCAGAAAGGCGGATAGAAAATGAACGAGAGAATTAAGCCCTATGATGAGAAAATGAAGAAGGCAATTGATTTTTTGGAGACGGATTATGCCACCATTCGTGCCGGCCGTGCCAATCCTCATGTGTTGGATAAGCTTCGCGTGGATTATTATGGCACCCCTACTCCCATCCAGCAGGTAGGGAATGTGACGGTTCCGGAGGCTAGAATTATCCAGATTGCACCTTGGGAGAAGTCCCTATTAAAGGAGATTGAGAAAGCCATTCTAACTTCTGATATCGGAATCAATCCCTCCAATGACGGCAGTGTGATTCGTCTGGTTTTCCCTGAGCTTACGGAGGAGCGCAGAAAGGATTTGGCGAAGGAAGTAAAGAAGAAAGCGGAGGATGGCAAGGTCGCAATTCGTAACATCAGAAGAGACGGAAATGACGCCTTTAAGAAGCTGGTAAAGACAGATGTCTCTGAGGACGAGGTGAAATCCCTGGAAGAGGAGCTTCAAAAGCTCACAGATAAGTACATCAAGGATATCGACGGCTTGATGGAAGCAAAGACAAAGGAAATTATGACGGTATAAGAAAACAGAGGGCGGGATTGCGAAATGCGCAGCCCCGCCTTTTTGGATATGGAGACAGAAATGAGTGAAGAGAAAGAATTAACCATGCCAAAGCATGTGGCGATTATTCTGGATGGAAACGGACGGTGGGCAAAGGCCAAGGGAATGCCTCGTAACTATGGGCACGCCCAGGGGGCAAAAACCGTTGAGGTGATTTGTGAAGAAGCTTATAAGATGGGAATAGAATATCTCACGGTATACGCCTTTTCTACGGAGAATTGGAGCAGACCTAAGTCAGAAGTGGATGCCCTTATGACTCTGCTTAGAAACTATATGAAAACCTGTCTAAAAACAGCAGAAAAAAACCGAATGTGTGTCCGTGTGATAGGCGAGAAATCCAGACTGGATGAGGATATTCGAAACAGAATTGCAGAACTGGAGGAGGCTACCAAGGACAATGACGGTCTTCACTTCACAATCGCAATTAACTACGGAAGCAGGGATGAAATCACCAGAGCAGTGAGGAAACTCGCCGCTTGGGTTGCAGAGGGCAAGCTTCAGGCTGAAGAGATTACGGAAGAAATGATTTCAGAGACTCTGGATACAGGAGGACTGCCGGAGCCCGATTTGCTGATTCGGACCTGCAACGAGCAGCGTGTGTCCAACTTCCTGCTGTGGCAGCTGGCCTACACAGAGTTTTATTTTACTCCGGTGGCCTGGCCGGATTTTACCAAGGAAGAATTGATACGAGCTGTGGAAGCATATAATCGTAGAAATAGAAAATACGGAGGATTAAAGGAGGAATAGACCGATGTTTGTGGTGAGATTAGCCAGCGGGGTTGTTTTGTTGGCGGCAGCTGCTCTTTTGTTTTGGTTTGGGGGGTTCCCCTTTGCTATTGTGCTCTGCCTGATATCCTGTATCGGTTACAGGGAACTGTTAAACGCCATGTTTTATAAAAAGGACGAAAACAAACGAGCTGAGAAATGCCCTGAGATCATTGGTTACCTGGGGATTATAGGGTATTATGCAGCGGTTTATTTTGGCGGCAAGACGGATTACCTGCTGCTAGCTGTTGTTGCAACTTTTTTGATTACGCTGTTTGCCTATGTACTCACCTTCCCAAAACTCTATGTGCAGGAGGTAGCAGAGTACCTCTTTGCCTTTCTGTATGCACCGGTGATGCTGGGGTTTCTGTATCTGACCAGACAACTGGAATATGGCAATATTCTGGTGTGGTTGATTTTAATCAGTTCCTGGGGAAGTGATACCCTGGCTTATGTGTTTGGCAGACTGTTTGGAAAAAGAAAGGTCTTCCCGGTGCTAAGCCCTAAGAAAACCCTGGCCGGCTGCGTTGGCGGGGTATTGGGAGTTATGGCCTTAGGCGCAGTCTACAGCTACTTTACCTTGTATCCGCTTCTGGACAATCTCCTGGTTGTTCCAATCCTGGCGGTAATTAGCGGTGGTGGTGCCATTATGAGTATGTTGGGAGATTTGGCAGCTTCTGCTATCAAAAGGAATATGGAAATCAAGGATTACGGGAAGCTCATTCCGGGACACGGCGGAATCATGGACCGGTTTGACAGCGTGATCATTACAGCCCCTTGTGTCTATTTTTTGAGTATTTTAAGCCTGCCCTATTTGTTTGGCTAGTACAGCATTTCTAGATATCGTATTAGGATGCATAGGCTAGATGGAAAGGAAGTTGACAATAAGATGAGAAGAATTGCTATTTTGGGTTCTACCGGCTCCATCGGAACCCAGACACTGGATATTGTAGATAAGGAGGACAGCCTTCAGGTAGTTGCACTGGCGGCAGGCACCAGCGTGGAGAAAATGGAGGAGCAGATTAGAAAGTATAAGCCTTCCTACGCCTGTATGTGGGAGGAGAAGGCGGCCAAGGAGTTACAGTTAAGGGTAAGAGATAGAGACGTCAAAATCCTGTGGGGAATGGATGGTTTATTACAAATTGCCACCTTGAAGGAAGTCGATATGGTGGTGACTGCGGTCGTAGGAATGATAGGCATTGAGCCCACAGTTGCGGCGATAAAGGCCGGCAAGGACATCGCCCTGGCAAATAAGGAGACCCTGGTGACTGCTGGGCATATTATCATGCCACTGGCCAAAGAAAACGGAGTGCGTATCCTGCCGGTGGACAGCGAACATAGTGCAATCTTTCAGAGCCTCCAGGGAGAAAACAGAGGGGAACTGGAAAAAATATTGTTGACTGCTTCCGGTGGCCCTTTCCGAGGGAAGAAGAGAGCGGAGCTTCGGCAGATTCAGGTGGAGGATGCCCTAAAGCACCCCAACTGGGTTATGGGAAGAAAGATTACCATTGATTCCTCCACGCTTGTAAATAAGGGTTTAGAGGTCATGGAGGCAAAATGGCTCTTTGACGTAGATTTGGACCAGATTCAGGTGGTGGTTCATCCCCAGAGCGTCATCCATTCCATGGTACAATACCAGGATGGAGCCATCATTGCCCAGCTGGGAACGCCGGACATGAGAATTCCTATTCAGTATGCCCTGTTTTATCCGGAGAGAAGACCTCTTGGGGGTGAGAGAATGGATTTCTTCAAATTGGGTACAATGACCTTTGAAAAACCGGATTTGGAGAATTTCCCGGGACTTGCCCTGGCATACCAGGCTGCAAAACTGGGTGGAAGCGTACCTACCGTCTATAACGAAGCCAATGAACGGGCGGTTGACCTGTTTTTAAACCGTAAGCTGCCCTATCTTGGGATTACGGATTTGATACAGGAGGCCATGGAAAGCATCAAGGAAGTGCCCCATCCAAGCCTGGAGGAAATTTTGGCGGTAAAAGCACAGGTTGATGAATTTGTGGATGCAAAATTCCGGAGTATTGGATGTTAACCCTAAGCTGAGCCAATATGGAAGGAACTAGAAAAGAAATAGAAAGGTTATTCTGTTTACATGGTAACATTTATTTTATTTGTTGTTATTTTTGGGATTGTGGTCATATCTCATGAGTTTGGACATTTTCTGCTGGCAAAGGCCAACGGAATTCATGTGGTGGAATTCTCTGTGGGCATGGGACCCACTCTGTTTTCCTTTGGAAAAGGGGAGACCAAGTATTCCCTGAAGCTCTTGCCTATAGGCGGAGCCTGTATGTTTGAAGGAGAAGACGGATTAAACACGAAAGAGGGGGAGGAAAGTGAAGGTTCCTTTCAAAAGGCAAATGTGTGGAGCCGTATTTCCACAGTCTTTGCCGGCCCACTGTTTAATTTCATTTTGGCTTTTATCGTGGCCTTTCTCATGGTGAATTTGATTATCATCAGGGAGCCGTATATTAATCAGGTGGTAGAGGACAGTGCGGCCAGCGAGGCGGGACTTTTGGCCGGCGATAAGATTCTTTCACTGAACGGAGAACGGGTCTATTTGTTTGAAGAGGTCTCCCTATATACAGCCTTAAATACGGATAAAGAAATTGAGATTGTTGTAGAGCGGGACGGAAAGGAGTTTCGTACCACCTTGGTTCCCAGATATGATGAAGAGCAAGACCGCTATATGATGGGAATTGTGAATTCGGATATGCAGAGGGTTTCAGGCCTTAAGGCATTTCGGTATGCCTGGTACGAGGTTCGCTATAGCGTAAAAAACACGTATAAAAGCTTAGGAATGTTGCTGACTGGCAAGGTAAAACGGACCGATGTGGCAGGCCCTGTGGGAATTGCGGTGAATGTGGTAGGCAAGGTTTATGAGGAGACCAAGGAATCCTGGCAGGATGTGCTCGTCAATATGCTCAACATAGTGATGCTTTTGTCGGTGAATCTGGGAATTTTAAATCTTCTTCCTCTTCCAGCACTGGATGGCGGAAGATTGGTCTTTTTGATTTTAGAGGTGATTCGTAGGAAACCCATTCCTCCTGAAAAGGAAGGCATGGTGCATTTTGCAGGTTTGATTTTCTTCATGATTTTAATGGTATTTATCTTTTTTAACGATTTGAACAATATTTTTCTGGGATAATCTTGCTTTTTCCCAGAAAACTAGTATACTAAAATGGGTGTGACCTCCTGTAAGGAGGATATGAGATCACTATATATCATACGAAAAAAGGAGATAAGAAGATGCGTTTTTTCATTGATACCGCAAAGGTTGAAGACATTAAGAAGGCGAATGACATGGGTGTTATCTGTGGCGTTACCACCAATCCATCCTTAATCGCAAAGGAAGGAAGAGTATTTGAGGAGGTTATCGCTGAAATCGCTTCCATCGTGGATGGCCCTATCAGTGGCGAGGTTAAGGCTACTACAGTAGATGCTGAGGGTATGATTAAGGAAGGTAGAGAGATTGCTAAGATTCATCCTAACATGGTAGTTAAGATTCCTATGACTGTGGAGGGTTTGAAGGCTTGTAAGGCTCTTACAGCAGAAGGCATTAAGACCAATGTTACTTTGATTTTCTCTGCTAACCAGGCACTTTTGGCTGCAAGAGCAGGCGCTACATATGTTTCTCCTTTCCTTGGCCGTCTTGACGACATCAGCCAGAGAGGCGTAGACCTGATTCGCGAGATTTCCGATATTTTTGCTGTTGCAGATGACATTGATACTCAGATTATCGCTGCAAGCGTTCGTAATCCGATTCATGTTACAGACTGTGCTCTTGCAGGAGCAGATATCGCTACTGTTCCTTACAGCGTAATTGAGCAGATGACCAAGCATCCTTTGACAGATGCAGGTATTGCAAAGTTCCAGGCTGACTACAAGGCTGTATTTGGTGAATAAATTGCATTAGAAGAAAGGCGGGTTTCCATTCGGAAACCCGCCTTTTTCTTTGGCTGATTCGTTTCTGCAAAATCAAGCTCGGCTTACTGCATAGAGTCAGTCTGCTTCTTGATCATACGCTTAACCATTTCGCCACCAACGCTACCTGCTTCCTTAGAAGTAAGGTCACCGTTGTAACCTTCCTTCAGGTTAACACCAAGCTCAGAAGCAACTTCGTTTTTGAAACGGTTTAATGCTGCCTTGTTCTCCTTATTAGAACCGCTGCTAGAAGTCTTGTTTGTCATTTTTTCCTCTCTTTCTGTCACATATGTGACTCTCGAAAAGCTGTACTTTCATTTATGATTAAGACAAGAATGGAACTGTCATATAGGGGGATCCCTCATTAACCTATATATCAGCTCATCACTTATCCTGATGTTAGTATGAACGGATGAGCTAAAAATATTATGGTAAGTTTTTACAAATTCCGGGATATGTTTGTTTGACCACCTAACCAGCTTATGCTAAACTATATAGGCATCTCTCGTATTATAGTTAGGAAGGAAAAGATATGAAACGAACTTTTAAACGATATATTTTAGCAAGTTTGATAGTAGGATTACTTATTCTCTCAGGTTGCAGACAGAGCGAACAGGAAAAGGTTCGCATTGGCGCTTTAAAAGGGCCAACCACCATGGGACTTTTGCATTTTTTGGAGGAGCAGGAGAACAGAGACGACAGTCGTTATGAATTTACAATGGCTGTGGGAGCAGATGAGCTTTTGCCTCTTATAGTAAAGAGCCAGCTGGACATAGCCCTGGTTCCCGCAAATGTTGCTGCTACTTTGTATCAAAAGACAGAAGGCGAAATTGTGGTGGTGGATATCAACACCTTGGGAGTACTCTATTTTGTTTCCACGGGAGAGACTGTGGAGAGGTTTGATGACCTTGCGGGAAAGACCATCTATCTGACAGGTAAGGGCACAACCCCGGAGTATGTGCTGACCTACTTATTGGAACAGGCAGGTATCACAGGCTATACCTTGGAGTTTACATCGGAGGCCACTGAGGTGGTAGCCTTGCTGCAGAAGGAACAGGAGGCTGTAGGCTTTTTGCCCCAACCCTTTGTGTCAGCGGCCTTGCTTCAAGATTCCGCACTGAAGGTCTTTGCATCCGCACAGGAGGTATGGGAGGACTATGCCGGAGCGGAAAGTCAGCTGGTGACAGGTGTGACTGTTGTCCGCAGAGAGTTTTTGGAAAATTATGAAGAGGCTGTACAGGATTTTCTTCAGGCACACAAGGTCAGCACAGAATGGATGAATACCCACACAGAGGAAGGCGCAAAGCTAGTCGTGAAGGCAGGAATTGTGGGGAAGGAACCCATTGCCCGAATGGCTTTGCCGGAGTGTAATCTGGTATGCATTCAGGGAAGTGAGATGAGAAAAGCATTGGAACCTTATTTGGAGGTTTTATACAAGATGAATCCAAATGCAGTGGGAGGGAAGCTCCCCGGAGAGGATTTTTATTTTGAATAAGAATAAGAAAAAGGCAGGGATTCTCTTATTTTGGCTTCTGGTGTGGGAGCTTGCAGCACTTTTGATGGACAATCCCTTCCTGTTGGTGACACCTTTGGAAACTCTAAGGTCCATCCTGGGTATGATGACCGAGAGGAGCTTTTATCTTCGGATAGCGCTGTCCGTCGGTAAGATCAGCCTGGGTTTTCTGTTGGGGACTCTGGGCGGCATTGTATTTGCAGTGCTGAGCTTTAGGCATTCTTGGCTGGAGGAGCTGATAGAGCCAATCGTTCGTTGGATGAAAGCGGTTCCCGTGGTATCCTTTGTGGTTCTGCTTTTCATTTGGTTTGGTTCAGATTGGTTAGCGGTTTGCATCTGTATTGTGGTGGTTTTTCCCATTTTGTATATTGATTTGCTGGAAGGACTGAAAAAGCTGCCAAAGCCTATGCTGGAGCTTCGAAGGGTGTATTGTTTCCCTGCTATGACAGCTTTATTTTATGTGTACATCCCATTATTGGAGCCCTATTTGATGGCAGGGTTAAAGCTGGCCTTTGGTTTGTGCTGGAAATCCGGGGTGGCTGCGGAAGTGATTGGTATGACGAAAGACTCCATTGGCGAAGGCTTATATCTTGCCAAGGTGTCTGTGGATACGGGAGAAATCCTTGGCTGGACCGTGGTGGCAGTGGGATTATGCGTACTGTTTGAATGGTTGTTTTTGAGACTCACAAGAAAGTTGCTGGAATGGCAGGTTCCCTGCAGGGTAAAACCCTATGTGGAGGCTCCGGCCAAGCTTCAGTGTATAGAGATTACGAAGAGCTTTGGAGAAAAACTGGTGCTAAGAAAGCATTCTGCCGCCTATAATCCGGGTCAGAGGGATACTCTTGACTGGCCCTCGGGAGCCGGTAAAACCACCCTGTTTCGCATCCTTATGGGATTAGAACAGGCAGATTCCGGGCAATGTCTCACGACAGGCCGCGGCAGCTATCTGTTCCAGGAGGACAGATTGATAGAGCATGTCAGTGCCCTGAAGAATGTAGAAATGGTGACAGGAGATGTTGCTTTGGCAGAGGAGTATCTGTCACAGCTGCTAGATCCTAAGGAGCTTCCTATGCCGGTGAGTCAATTGAGCGGAGGAATGAAAAGAAGGGTAGCTTTGGCCAGAGCTATGGCGTTTCCGGCGGATTTTGTCCTTCTGGACGAGCCCTTTACAGGACTGGATCCTGCCGCCAGGCAGAAGGCGTATGACTTTATAGTAAAGCATCAGAGAGGCCGTGTCATACTGATAGCTTCTCATATAGAAAAGAATCGAGGGTTGGAGGAAACATGAGTACACCAAAAACAAAAATCAGATATGAATACAGAAATGCACCCATTCCGGGAGGAGGTTATGTGACAGGGTTTCTTTTTCACCCTGATAAATCAGATGTCTTGTATGCCCGGACGGACATAGGGGGGACTTATCGGTACAATTATCCCGAAAAGAAATGGGAGAGCCTGATAGACCATGTGACAGTAGAGGATTTGTCCGAGACCTATCCCATTGCACTTGCCCTGTCGGAGCAGAATACCCTATATATTGCCTGCGGAATTTATGGGAGACCTGAGGGAACCTTGTGTATTTCCAAAGACAGGGGAAAAACCTTTTCCTACAAAAAAGTTCCTGCTATGATTCATGGTAATCTCAGCGGACGCGGCACAGGGTATCGTCTGGTGGTGGCTCCCGGAACGGAGGACTGCCTGTATTTCGCCAGCCAAAAGGGAGGGCTGTTAAGGAGCTGTGACGGCGGAGACACATGGGAGAGGCTTCCTATAGAGGAAGACTATATGACCTTCGTCTGGGTGGCACCCAATGGAACAACCATTGTGGCAGGTACAGCAGGCTATACCACCAGAGAAAGTGACGACCTAAGATCCCACAGCTTATATATATCCTATGACCAGGGAGCGCATTTTGAGAAACTTCCTATGCCTGAGAGCAAGACCATAGAGGGCTCTAAAATGAATGGGCTGGTGGCACATCGCTATGCCTTCGATGGGCAGTATTTCTATGTGACCCTGGAGGCCACAGGCAAAACCAATTATATTGTAGATTTGGGTTACAGCTGCGACACCGGTGATGCCCTGGATGGGCGAATCCTGAGGTATGCTTATGAGGATGGAACATTAGGGTGCTATGAGGAAATCACACCCTTCGACGAAAAGCATTCTCCTGAGGGTGCCTTGCCCTATGGCTTTGGAGGCATCGACTGCTGTCAGGCGCAGCCCGGTCTTTTAGTGGCATCTACCTTAGGAAGAGACAGGGTGGACGGAGATGCAGTCTATCGTTCCACAGACTACGGCAGGACCTGGGAGGTGGTTTTGCATGGACTGGAGATTGGACAAATGAAGTTTCGCACCTCCTATATGTTGCCGGAGCATAACGGTGGGGGAAACCTGATTCACTGGCTCAGCGATGTGAAGCTAAATCCTGCGAATCCCAATGAAGTATGGTTTAATTCGGGAACAGGCGTATTTCTGACGGAAAATTTTCTGGCAGAGGAGGTGTGCTTCAGCGATCACTGTGATGGCATAGAAGAGACGGTTCACCTCAATGTATACGGACCGGTGGACGGTCCGGTGAAGCTTTTGGATATCGTGGGGGATCTGGGAGGCTTTGCTTTTAGAGAGTTAGACAAGCCCTGCAAGAATTCCTTAGCGGATGAAAAAGGCAATCGCTATATCACCTGTATCAACGCAGATATGTCAGATGAAAACCCCTTGCTTGGCATTGTGACGGCGAGAGGAAATTGGACCGGAAAGACCAAGGGTGGTTTGATTGTCACGCATGACGGCTTTGAGTCGGTGCAGAGGCTTCCTATGCCATTTGGAATGGGTGAGAAGCTGGATCGGTACTTACGACAGATAGAGTGCCCTAATGTGAATCCGGGCTGGGTGGCCATGTCCGTAGACGGAAATAACCTGATTTGGTCTATTGCAGATGGGATTTGCCTGCCAAAGGATTTGGTGATTTGCAGTCAAGATGGAGGAAAGACCTTCGCCCAGGTGAAGCTGCCTGCAAACAGCGGACTGTATTTCAAGGCGTTTTCGGACCGTGTGGATAAGCAGTTGTTCTATGGCTTTGACGAGACCGGAAGAATCTATGTGAGTCTGGATGGGGGAGCAAGCTTTGAAGAGAGGTTCCCTGTGGAGGGCAGCTACCCTAAGGCAGACTACGGTAAGATTGACACGGCAAACAAGACGGAAATCAGAGGCGTTGCAGGCTCCAGCGGACTTTTTTTTATTGCAGCTGCACATGAAGGCTTGTGGAAAATGCGATATAACAAGGAAGAGGACACACTTTCCTTACATAAATTATCCAAGGAAGGCGACAGCATTTACCGAATAGGCCTTGGAATCGGACGAAAGAAGATCTTTTACGGTGAGAACAATGTGGCCTTGTATGTCAGTGCAAGCATAGACGGAGAGTACGGGTTTTACAGGAGCTTTGATGAGCTGGAAACAGTAGAACGTATCAATACAAAACAGCAGATGTATGGAGAGATCAACAGCATCGATGGAGACAAGAGAACCTTTGGAAGATTTTTCCTGGCTACAGGCTCCAGAGGGGTACTTTACGGAATAGAAGGAGGAACGGATACATGGCAGTAATGGCAGAAAAGAGCAGAGTTACAATCATAGACGGGAAGAGTACTCTCTGGATAGAACCCTGGGGGCGGGACAGCCTGCGAATCCGTATGACCAAGGAAGCCCATATGGACCCCAATGACTGGGCACTGACGGAGGAAGTGGAAGCTTGTGAGCTTGAGATATTAGAGGAGGAGCTGGATACCACAGACCCATGGTATCAGCCAGAGGAATGGACCAAGTATCATCAGACCGGGAAACAGTATACCCTTCGGAACGGAAAGATTACCTGTGTGATTAACACGGAGGGCTGGCTTAGCTTTTACAACCAGAAGGGGGAATTACTCACTAAGGAGTATTGGCGCAACAGAAATCGGATTAACCGATATTGCGTGCCCCTGCGAATAGATGCCAGAGAATTAAAGCCTATTCCGGGAACTTCGGATTACGAATTGACAGCCAGGTTTGAGGCCTTTGAGGGGGAGAAAATCTTTGGTATGGGGCAGTATCAGGAGAAAAACCTGGATAAAAAGGGTGCCTGCCTGGAGCTTGCTCACAGAAACAGTCAGGCCAGCGTACCGTTTCTGATTTCCAGCAGAGGCTATGGGTTTTTCTGGAATAATCCTGCTATCGGTACAGCCACCTTTGCCACCAACAAAACGGAATGGTATGCCAGAAGTACCAAGAAATTGGATTATTTTATCACGGCAGGAGATACGCCCTTTGCCATAGAAGAAAACTACTCCGCGGCCACCGGCAGAACGCCCATGATGCCTGAGTATGGCCTGGGATACTGGCAGTGTAAGCTAAGATACAGAACCCAGGAGGAGCTGCTTGCAGTTGCAAGAGAGCACAAAAGACGAGGGCTTCCCATGGATGCCATTGTGGTGGATTTCTTCCATTGGACAAGACAGGGAGAATTTCGTTTCGAGCCCAGAGATTGGCCGGATCCTGAGGCTATGGTAAAGGAATTAAAGGCGCTTGGAATTGAGACAGTGGTCTCCGTATGGCCCACCATCGATGAGCAAAGCTGCAATTTTGGGAAGATGGCAGAGCAGGGCTATCTGGTGGCTCCGGACAGAGGGCAGCCACATCATATGACCTGGATGGGAAATACGGTTTTTTATGATGCCACCCATCCCGGCGCCCAGAAATTTGTCTGGGAGGAATGTAAAAAGAATTACTACAAATATGGCATACGCTGCTTTTGGTTAGACGAGGCAGAACCGGAATATGGACCCTATGATTTTGACAATTACCGTTACTATGCAGGACCGGCTCTTCAGTGCTCTAATGTATACCCGGTAGGATATGCCAAGGGCTTCTATGACGGCTTGAAAGCAGAGGGAGAGACCCAGATTCTAAGTCTGGTGCGCTGTGCTTGGGCAGGAAGCCAGAAGTACGGTGTGCTCACCTGGTCAGGGGATATCTATTCTTCCTTCCAGTCTATGAGAGAACAGCTGCAGGCAGGCCTCAATATGTGCGTAGCAGGGATTCCCTGGTGGACCAGTGATATCGGCGGATTCCTGGGAGGAGATATTTCGGACCCTGCATTTAAGGAGCTTTTGGTACGGTGGTTTGCTTTCGGAGCCTTTTGCCCGGTATTTCGTATGCATGGTGAGCGCTCCCCCTGGTATGAAAGAGAGCAGGAATTCATAAACGGTGTTCGTCAACTGACCTCCGGCCAGGACAATGAGGTCTGGAGTTTCGGTGAAGAGAACTACGAGATTCTTACCAAGTATTTATTTATCCGGGAGAGACTTCTCCCTTATATCAGAGAGTGCATGAGGCAGGCCAGCGAAACAGGTGCCCCTGTGATGAGACCGCTGTTCTTTGATTTTTCTGAGGACAAGGAGGCCTGGAATGTGGAGGATGCCTATATGTTCGGACCGGACCTGCTGGTGGCACCGGTGATGGAAGCCGGAGCGATAGAAAGAGAGGTCTATCTGCCTGATGGATGCAGCTGGACAGATGCCAACACCAAGCAGGTGTACGAGGGCGGACAGCGTGTAACGGTACCGGCACCGCTGGACATTATTCCGGTGTTTGTAAGGGAAGGAAAAGAGTATTCCATTTATTAAATTTTCGTTGTAATTTTTTGACATTAGTGCTATAATTGGTAAATGACTGTGATTATGTTTATGAATCCTAAGGAGGAAATACAAAAAAATGAGTTTACAGGTAGAAAAGTTAGACCACAATATGGCAAAGCTTACTATCGAAGCTTCTGCTGAAGATTTTGAGAAGGCTTGTGAGAAGGCTTATTTAAAGAACAAGAATAAGATTACACTTCCCGGCTTCCGCAAGGGCAAGGCTCCCAGAAAGATGATTGAGAAGATGTACGGTAAGGAAGTATTCTATGAGGATGCTGCCAATGAGCTTCTTCCTGAAGCCTATGAGAAGGCTCTTGCAGAGTGCGAGGAAGAAATCGTATCTTCCCCTAAGGTAGATATCGTACAAATCGGTGCCGGCCAGAGCTTTATCTTTACTGCAGAGGTGGCTTTGAAACCCGAGGTTACCTTAGGTAAGTATATGGGCGTTAAGATTGATAAGATTGATACCGAAGTGACAGATGCTGAGGTAGATGCTGAAATCGACAGAGTTCGTGAGCAGAATGCAAGAATTACAACCATCGAGGACAGAGCTGTAAAGGATGGAGATATGACGGTTATCGACTTTGAAGGCTTTGTTGACGGCGTAGCCTTCGAAGGTGGTAAGGGTGAGGATTATCCTTTGACCATCGGCTCCGGTTCCTTCATCCCCGGCTTTGAGGAGGCATTAATCGGTGCTAACTTAAACGAGAATGTAGATGTGAATGTCACCTTCCCTGAGGACTATCATGCTGCTGATTTGGCCGGAAAGCCTGCAGTATTTAAGTGTGTTGTGAAGGAAATCAAGGAGAAACAGCTTCCTGATTTGGATGACGAGTTTGCATCTGAGGTTTCTGAGTTTGAAACTGTGGCAGAGTACAAGGAAGATGTGAAGAAGAATCTTGCAGACAAGAAGGCAAGAGATGCGAAGGCTGCTAAGGAAGAAGCTGTTGTGACAGCTATCATTGCAGATGCTAAGATGGATATCCCGGATGCAATGGTTGAGACAACCCAGAGGCAGATGCTGGATGAGTTTGCACAGAGAATGCAGGCACAGGGTCTTACCATGGAGCAGTATATGCAGTTTACCGGTGCAACTATGGAAGCTCTTTTAGAGCAGATTAAGCCTCAGGCATTGGATAGAATTCAGTCCAGACTTTGTATGGAAGCTGTTGTTAAGGCTGAGAATATTGAAGTTACTGAGGAAGAGTTTGAAGAGGAACTCAAGGTAATGGCAGAGGCATACCAGATTGAAGTCGACAGAGCAAAGGAGCTTTTAGGCGAGAGCGGTGCCAAGTCTGTCAGAGAGGACATCGCAATTAAGAAGGCCGTTGCACTCTGTACAGAGAATGCTAAGGAGGCAAAGCCCACCAAACCTCGTGCAAAGAAAGCAAAGGCAGAAGAACCTGCAGAGGAAACAGCTACAGAAGAATAAGATACTTGCGAAAAGGTTGCAGGGATGCAACCTTTTTATTTCCCTTAATTTTTTCTAAAAATTGGAAAGCAGTTGTTGAAAAAGGAAACTTGATAGGGTATGCTATCATACAGGGGTCAGAATGCTCCTGCAGGATAATAAACAGAATGAGAGGACATGAATATGAGTTTAGTACCTTATGTCATTGAACAGACGAGTAAAGGAGAAAGGTCTTATGACATCTACTCCAGATTGTTAAAGGATAGAATTATTTTCTTGGGGGAGGAAGTGAATGAGA